>JAUWVG010000472.1 GCA_030617525.1 Candidatus Aminicenantota bacterium
TTTTCCTTCTTCATCCAAAGAAGATTCTCCAGAAGATAAAAGTCGGCCTTCATCTTCTCGAAAGATTTCCCAGCGGCTGATTTGATCTCCAAATACAAATCCCTTGTGTCCTGGAGGTGTATATTGTGTGGGATTCAATCGTAGATGCCATGAGACGTCCTGGCCGGCCATGCCCCCTCCAAAAAGATAGGACGCTCTCAATTCTCCTGTGTAGGTTTCCCCAAATGTGAAACTTTCTTTTGCCGTACGGAGGTGAACTTCAAATTCTGCGGGTCTGAAGGCCTCTACTCTAAAAGAAGAGAACACTCTAAATGGATCATTCCCTTTCACTTGAGAAGGAATAGAAGTTTGAATTTGGTATTCTCCTAGAGAATAGTCTTGAGACGTTGTGAAGTCAAAATGGATTGATCCGAATGAATCAACAGGAAGATTCTTTTTGAAAACACTTTTCTGGAAGGGATCAAGGATTTCACAGGTGACTTCTTTAACCTGGAGAATGGCCCAGTCTCCCATTTTTTGTTCCCTGAAGATCCCTTTGAGGTGAACAGTTTCTCCGGCTCTGTATATCCCTCTTTCTGTGAACACTTGTCCCTGATACTGTATTGGTTGTGGATTCCAGTCGTATTGAATGTCAAAATAATAGGGATACACACCTGTTCCCCATTCAGATGAAAGAAAGGTCGTGTCCTTCCCTCTGGAGGCAAAAATCCATTGTCTTGGTTTGCTCCATCTGTCTTGACTTGGAATTTTAAGAGGACCCCATCCCGGAGTTTCAACCTTTCCATCTTTATCTGTCTTCCCGCGCCAGCGGATTCGATTATCATCATCTCTTATTTCGACTTGAGAATTTGGGGCAGGATGACCTGTTTTTAGTTCGGTCACCCAGATAGTGTTATTTTCTCGAGAAAATTTCCCTGAAATGCCCAGTTCTGTGATCTGTAAAAAGGCTTTTGGGTAGCGTTCCCATGTGTCCTCTGAAAGTGTGTCCGCTTGAATAAAAACAAATCCAAATTTGTCATTCATAAATTCTTTTATTTCGATAGGAAAGACACCACGTGTGTTGCGGGGAGGATTGAGTTTCATGAATTTCTCAACTGTAAATAGTCCCCGTTTTGAAATTTTTTCGCTTGTCCAGAAGATTTTCTGAGTCTTTAAGAGGGGGATGACATCCTGCTTTGCCACTGATCCACCGTGTATAAAGACGTCGTCCGCGTTGACCGCGGAGATTGGATATTTGAGATCCGAGTAGGCTTCAAGAACACCGAGGCCAGTGTCCATGGTAATGGAGCGAGGATATGGAGGGGTAGTGAATGCGAGATTAATTTCCTTTTCAAGTTTATTTCCAAAATCATCCTCAAGATCGGCACCAATCCACAGCTTGTACATCGTTTCCGGCAAAAAAGCGAGTGAAAGCCAAAGTGTAGAATTTGCCTGATCCCACTCCGAATAGTAATCCGGAATGGACACTTCAGGTTCAAAACGAATTTTCTGAATGAACTCCTTGTAATCAACAGGATTGGAAAATTGGAATTTGAGCGGCTGATAGATATCGTACCCTTGTTGAGGTTCAAATGACTCAAACTGGAAGCTGTTAAAAGTGGAAAATTCAAAGATCCGGCTTTTCTCCATTCCCAGCAATCCTTCCTTTCCTCCAAGCCCAGAATGAATTTCGATATAATAGGTCATATCAGGCTTCATGCTCTCAGTGGGTTCGAGTATCAGAACTTCAGAAGCTTTGGCACGAATCTCTTCGTCTTTCAGCTGCTTGGCCGTTGGATGTTTGAGAGTAAAATCCATAAACGATTCAGTGGACTCTTTGTTGAGCCCGACAATTTGAATGAATTCTTTGTTATCAGCTGCTTGTACAGGCTGATTGAAAATAAGGAGTATTTTTTCCTCGAGTCGAATCCATTTCTGTTTGTTCTGAGGAAAATGCTGTTTCAGAAGAGGGCGGACAGTTGTGAATGACCATTGGTGGTCTTCTTTCAGGACAAATCCGTCAAAAGTCCTGGTCCCTGATTCAATGGTTATTTTCACATCAGTTGAATAGGGGAACCGGTCCTTTGGAGAAAAGGCAAGAGTTTTAGGATTCAGCCAATGGAATGTTCCTGGAATTTCAGGAGATATTTTCATGATATTTGATTTTGGCTGCTCTTCGAAAGATGAAAGAGGGAACATGGGGTGATCAAAAATCACAACAATGGAGTCTGACTCGTGAGGTTCTGAAGTTTGTCCCAAGGGACTGGAATAAGTGACCTGAAGTTCACCCTTTTCTACGACCGACTCTGGAGAGCGGATAGTTTTAGAGTCTTCCTTTTTTTTGCATTCAGATAGGCAAAGAATTCCCCCAATACAAATAAAGAAAATCCATGTGGATCTAAATCTAGTTCTCATTTGAGCCATCGCATTTTTTTTTCATCCTAAAATAATGGCTGAGAAATAGCAAGACAGCTTGACATTTACTGAACTCGAGGTTATATAAATTACAGTTAGCACCCATCTCGAAAGGAAAAAAAATGCCGAATATTTTGGGAACACGGCTGAGGATTTCCAGAGAAAAATTAGGATTGACTCAAGACGCTTTGTCCAAGGCTGTTCATCTCTCTGCCGAATTCATATCTCTTCTCGAATTGGGCAAAAGGACACCGAGTCTGGAAACCTTGAAGAATTTAGCCGATTTTTTCCAGGAAGATGTATCTTATTTTTTGGAGGCGAAAGGGACTCCAAAAGAAGAACTCTTTGAACTTGCCGGTGAAGACAGGAGTGTCAAAACGAGACTGATAGAGTTTTTTAACACCTGCAGAGAGTTAATAGAGTTGGAGGACGCGTTAGGCCT
>JAUWVG010000004.1 GCA_030617525.1 Candidatus Aminicenantota bacterium
TGTGCTGGATGCGCCGAAGGCCAGATCGGGCAAAACGGACCCGGAGAAGTCACCGTCAGCACCGGCAACCGGAATTTCGCCGGAAAACAGGGACAAGGACAAGTCTATCTCGCCTCCCCCGCAACAGCCGCAGCCTCTGCCATTGCCGGACATATTACGACCGCAGACGATATTCCAGTCATTCCATCTGTCTTCCTGGCTCGTTCAGTCATTCAAGAAAAGAAGGCAGGAAAAGTTCACTCCTCCTCTATACGGCCAAAACACATCAAAGGAAGGGTCTGGGTTATCCATCAAAACAATATCGATACAGACATGATCTACCACAACAGGCATTTGACCGTGACTGATATCACGGCTATGGGACAGTACACATTTGGAAACCTTAAAGGATGGGAAGATTTTCCTCAGAGAGTAAAGGCAGGCGATATCGTCGTTGTTGCAGGAGAAAATTTTGGCTGCGGCTCGAGCCGCCAGCAGGCGGTTGACTGTTTCAAATCCCTGGGAGTCAGTCTCATCATCGCAAAATCCTATGGAGCGATCTATGAGCGTAACGCCATAAACTCCGGATTTCCAATTTTGACCGTTTCGGATATCGACAAACTGGAGCTTAAAACCGAGGACGAAATCGACGTGGATCTGTCCTCCGGCAAAACAACAAATATCTCAACTCGAAAAAAGATTTCAGGGTCTCCGTTTTCTCAAATCCAAATGGAAATCTACCAGAGAGAAGGACTGCTTAAGAAGAATAGGAAAGGGTTTAAGGATTAAGGATTATGGATTATGGATTAGGGATTAAGGATTATGGATTAAGGATTAAGGGTTATGGATTATGGATTAAGGGTTTAAGGATTCGAGCGAAATGCTTAAGAATCATAAATATTAAATAACGAGGTCAAGCCATGGCAAAAATCTCTTCAGCCGGCAGAAAAAACACCTCTTCGGACTGCTGGATCCGTTTAGAGACCCGAAAGACCGGAGGCATAACGGTCGAGCAGCAAAGCAAAGTTCAATCCATGTATGGACGCACTATCAGCCAGACTATCAGCCGCATGCTTGAATTTTATGATATCCGGAATGCCCATCTGACTATCACGGATAGAGGAGCCCTTCCCTTCGTGCTTTGCGCCAGAATCGAAGCGGCCATCAAAGCGTGCTTCCCAGACAAAAAAGAAGACTATCTTTCCCCCATTCATCCCAACAACATGTACTCTGTGGACAAATCCAGACTTCGGAGAAGCCGGCTCTATGTGCCGGGAGACCAGGCCAAACTCATCATCAATGCCGGACTCTTCAAAGCCGACGGCGTTATTCTGGATCTTGAAGATTCTGTCGCCCCCAGTGAAAAACAATCGGCACGGTTTCTTGTACGCAATGCTCTGCGTGAAGTGGATTTTTTTCAAACAGAACGGATGGTCCGCATCAACCAGCTTCCTATGGGCCTTGAAGACCTTGACTCTATCGTCCCCCACGGTGTGCATACGGTTCTCATCCCCAAATGCGAACATGCCGAAACTGTCCAGGAGGTGGAAGCCAGGATCCAGGAACTCCAGATAAAATATAAAACCAAGGATCCTGTATTTCTTTTGCCGATCATCGAAAGCGCACTCGGCGTTGTCAATGCCTATCGCATCGCAGTGGCCTCAACCAGCACCGTCGCCTTGACTATCGGACTCGAAGATTTCACGGCCGACATCGGTGCAGAACGCACTCTTGAAGGGAGGGAAAGTCTGTTTGCCCGCTGCCAAATTGTTACCGCCGCCAGGGCCGCAGACATCCAACCCATTGACAGCGTGTTCTCCGATGTCGGCAATGAAGAAGGACTAAAGGCCAGCATAGCCGAGGCCAAAGCACTTGGATTTGAGGGGAAAGGATGCATTCATCCCAGCCAGATTCCAATTGTTCATAAAGGATTTGCGCCATCTGAAACGGACATCGCCAAAGCTAAAAAAATCAGCTTGGCGATGAAAAAAGCCCGGGAAGAAGGAAGTGGAGTCATCTCTTTGGGTACAAAAATGATTGACCCTCCTGTAGTCAAACGTGCCGAGAGAGTCCTAAAGCTGGCCATCCAGAATCAACAGATCCCAGCCAATTGGATCAAGGAGGAGGATTGTGATGAAGGGACAAATTAACGCCGCCGGCCGCTGGATCCCGGATACAATTAACGGGAAACCCTCCATCCCATATAAGGGAGTGGGCCAACACAAACCCTCCGGAACAAAAGCCGCTCCTCCTATCACCACATGCAGCGACTATCCAAGAGACGGGAACAAAGTTGTATCCAGCTTACAGGAAGCCTTCAAGAAGGCAGGCCTGCGCAACGGGATGACTATCTCCACTCATCATCATTTCCGCAATGGAGACAAAGTAGCCAACCGTATCTTTGACACCGTTTCCAAGATGGGGATCAAGAACACGCGCTGGTTTCCCAGCGCCGGATTCCCCTGCCAAGAGCCCATCATCAAACATCTGGAATCCGGTGTTATCCACCATATTGAAGGCAGCATTAACGGCCCCCTCGGAGATTACTGTTCTCGGGGGAAAATGAAAGGGACAGGCGTGCTCAGGTCCCACGGCGGCCGCTACAGAAGCATACAGGACGGAGACGTCCACATCGATATCGCTGTCATTGCCGCTCCTACAGCCGATCCCTTTGGAAACGCAAACGGACTTCATGGGCCTTCGGCCTGCGGACTTCTTGGCTTTGCCCTAGGCGACTCTCAGTATGCCGACAAAGTCATCATCGTGACCGACAACCTCATTCCTTTCCCCTGCATCCCTTGGCAGATCCACGGCAACCTTGTTGACTTTGTGGTCATCATGGACGATATCGGTGACCCGGAGAAAATTGTCTCCGGCACCACACGGATCACACGGAGCCCCTCACGACTTCTGATCGCTGAATACATCGCCCGCTTTGTCAAAGATACTGGAATCATGAAGGACGGATTTTCCTTTCAAGCGGGGGCCGGAGGCACAGCCCTGGCCTTCGTCATGTACCTGAAAAAATTCATGAATGACAGTGGTGTCAAGGCCCGTTTCGTTCGTGGCGGCAGCACTGAATACCTGGTTGGTCTTCTTGAAGAAGGGCTAACGGACTACATCCTTGATGGACAGACATTCGACTTAGAGGGAATAAGATCCATGAGGGATAATCCGAATCATGTCGATACCAGTCCATTCACAAGCTACAATTATCACGGCAAAGGAAATTTCGCCAGCATGCTGGATGCCGTTGTTCTGGGAGCCACGGAGATAGACGTCCAGTTTAACGCCAATGTCGTGACACATTCAGACGGCAGACTCCTGCACGGACTCGGCGGCTGGCAGGACTGCCTCTTCTCGAAAAACACTATTCTGGCTGTTCCTTCATTTAGGGACCGACTCCCCGTTATTCTTGATAGAGTCACAACACTCTGCGGACCCGGAGAATTGATCGATGTTGTGGTGACAGAGCGAGGTATCGCCATTAATCCTTTGAGAAAAGATTTGCTCAAAGCCGTTAAAAAATCAGATCTTCCCATTAGGCCGATTGAAGACATCAAGACAGAAGTGGAGAAAATCTGCGGCGGACCTCCGGATCCACCGAAGATCGACAAAAGAAAAGCTGTCGCAGCCATCCAGTGGGTGGACGGCACGTTTATCGACATGGTTCACAAGGTGCTTTAATGGGCCAAACGATCATCGAAAAGATTTTGGCCAGGGCTGCCGGCCGCTCACAAGTCCAAAAAGGAGAGATTGTTTTCTGTACTCCTCACCGGATACTTTCTCATGACAACTCCGCCGCCATTTCAAAAATTTTCAAACAAATCCATGCTCCTGCTGTCTGGGATCCAGAGCGTATTTTCATCGCTCTGGACCACGCCGTCCCTCCTCCCGATGAAAGAAAAGCTCTCAACCACAAGATCATTCGAGAGTTTGTCCAGAAGCACAATATAAAGCATTTTTATGACTGCGGTACTGGAATTTGTCATCAAGTCCTCCCTGAAAACGGGCACGTTCTTCCGGGAACGATTATTTTCGGTTCTGACTCCCACACCACCACACACGGTGCTTTCGGTGCGGCCGGAATTCCTATCGGACGCACAGAAACAGCCAGCGTCTGGGCGATTGGAAAAACCTGGCTCAAAGTACCGGAAACTTTAAAATTTGTTCTCACAGGGAATCTCAAGCAGGGGGTTTATGCCAAAGATGTTATCCTTTTCCTTATTGGACAGATCGGGGCATCAGGAGCAAACTATAAGTCAGTGGAATTTTCCGGAGACACAGTTATCCGGATGTCCATCAGCGAGCGCATGACACTGTGCAATTTGTCGGCGGAGATGGGAGCTAAAGCTGGCATTGTGGCTTTTGATGAGACAACACGGAATTGGCTGGACAATCGTGTTCTTCATGTCCATGAAGACTATGAGCCTCTCTCTGCGGACGACGATGCAGAATACAAAGAAATATATGATTTCAATCTTGAGGAACTGGGTCCTCAGGTGGCCTGCCCCCACAAGGTGGATAACGTTGTTCCGGTCAAAAATCTCCTGCACACCAAAATCGACGTGGCCTTTCTGGGGACCTGCACAAACGGCAGGCTTGATGACTTAAAGATCGCCGCCGAAATCATGGAAGGAAAGAACGTGGCTCCTCATGTCAGATTTCTTGTCTATCCCGCCTCAAAAAAAGTTCTTCAGGACGCACTCCGCCTGGGGTATATAGAAAAACTGGTTATGGCCGGTGCGCAGGTGGCCGTCCCGTCATGCGGACCCTGTCTGGGGGCATATGGTGGGATCCTTGCCCCTGAAGAAAACTGCATCAGCTCGGCCAACAGGAATTTTAAAGGCCGGATGGGATGCAAACAGGACACGGGAATCTATCTCGCAAGCCCGGCCACCGTTGCACACTCAGCCCTGGCCGGACACATCACCGCGGAGGCATAGATGAAACTCGAAGGCAGAGTTTGGATATTCAAGGACAACGACATCAATACAGACCTTATCTATCCAGGGAAATACACATATGAACCCCTCTCGCACATAGAACAGGCCGCGCACGCCATGGAAGATTATAGTCCCAATTTCTCTCAAGAAATCAAAAAACACGATATTATTGTGACGGGAGATAATTTCGGATGTGGATCGTCGAGAGAACAGGCCGTCACATGTCTGAAATACGCGGGAATCGACGCCATTATCGCCTCCTCTTTTGCCCGGCTGTTTTACAGGAATGCCATCAATTCTGCCCTGGCCGTAGTGGAATGCCCCCAACTGGTTGAATCTCTCTTTGAAAAAGTCGAAAAAGCAGACAGTACACGTACAGACTTCTCTTTAACCATCGATTTAACAAAAGGGACAATCATATCAGAATCCAGGAAATTTTCCTTTCCTCCGTGGGATGAACAGGCTATGGAGATATTCAAGTCTGGAGGACTTGTGGAATTCACCAAGCAGAAACTCAGCGGACAGCAAAGCTGAAAATTTGGACGGTTCTGAGAAAATATTTACGTGTTTTTATATGTTCCTTAGAAGAGATAAAATCCGTCTTTTAATTTTTTCTATTAGCTCTTTAATTTTTATCTGATTAGGATCTATATCCAAAGATTTCTGCAGCAGGGGCAGGGCTTTCTCCGGTTGACTCAGATTGATATAGCATTCGGCGGCTAAATTCAAGACACTCAATTCAGTGGCTGTTTCCAGAAGTTTCTCCAGGTAGACCAGGGCCGATGCCCAATTTTTTAATCGGGCATAATTGGCGGCAAGGAGTTTCCCCGACTTTCTGTCCTGAGTTTTTTGGAAAACAGGGAGAACCACGGCAATAGAGTCTGCGAATTTTTTGCGTGCAAAAAATGTCTGACCAAGAAGAAGTCTCGGCCGCACACTGTCTCGAATGTCTAATATGTGTTCCAGATAATTTTGGGCTTTTTCATATTCCTGGGACAGAAAATACTGAAAGGCCAGCAGGAAAAGAAACTCGACATTGGGAGAGGCTTCATGCAGCTTTGCATAGACAAGTGGAACAACAGGAGCGGATTGTGACAGCAGTATAATATTCTCCCGCTGACTGAAAACTTTTTCCCCGTTTTTATCCAGAAATGAGACCTCTAGACCATAATAATCCGGTTTCACAGAAACAAGAGAGATTGGATAGATATCGATCCCCATCCCGTCAGGGGTTAACACTTCGTCTATTGTTTTTATCAAACTATAAGCAACTGAACTTGTATCCATTGAGATAAATTCAACAATAAGGGACATGTCTTTTTTGTCGGGAAAATTGTACATTTGAAAGTAGATCCCGCATCCCCTGTTTGGGAGCAGGTGGTTTTGGGAATTGATGACGTAATGCAGCCCATTAAAGGTAAAAGCTTTCATATTATTCTGCTGGACTTCGGGAAGCTGCTCACGGGCCAGATAGACAAGAAGGCTGCCAAGCTGGGGATCTTTACTGTCCGTGGGAACGGAAATATCTGTCTGGAACGATGTAAAGTCTTTGGTGGTCTTGTTTTGTAAAAAAAAGGAGAGCTTAAAGCGCCCCGGTAAAACCGGAAGAAGATCCTGAATAGCAAAAAGTTTTTTATCATATTTGAGGAAATCTTCCGGACTTATAGAGAGGGGGATTTCTTCCTCTTTTTCAAGGATGCGGCGGCCCAATAAATCCTCGACTATAATGATGAGCCGGAGTGAAGCATAATACCTGTCCTGATCCTGAGCAAAATTCATCTGGGTGGGTTCTAACGTCCAGTGCACATAGAACTGATCCGCGTTTTTTAAAATTTTCAGCGTCGAATTGCTTTCAACAAAGTTGTGGGAATAATCTGTTTCGACGTAGTCTTTATAAAACACAAAGTCACGCACATAAGAATCGGATATTTTTTTTTCGGCTACCGAGTAGATGCTGGATATCAGGTTCACGGAAGAAAATGAAGAGATCTCTCTATCGGCATCACCGGGAATATAGGACAGGGATGCACTGGCCAGTTCACCGGAGATTTCTTTCACCATTTTATGGGCAGAATCCCGATTCAGCACTCTCCCCGCCATGGACGGCACAACAAGTTTATCCGGTCCATCCAAACCGGGAGAATACAGGCGGTATTCACCGATACCTTTATCCTGATAGAAGATGAGATAAAAATATGGAGGCAGCCCAAGATTGGCATCCCCCTTATAGAACCAGAGCTCGAGAGGCCACAGTTCGGATTGAGTGGCATAAACATGCCTCTCCAGTGGAGGGCCCAGCAAAAGGTAAAAGTAACCTCTTTCTGACTCGTGCCCCTTCCCAAAAGTTTCAAAACCGAAATATTTATCGGCAAAACGAACACGCTCCATGTACTCCTCATAAAATTCGTTCGCCTCTGTGTCAGGTTTCGTATCATGACGTCTCCAGAAAGTCTGGATGAATTTATCCCGGTCTGTATTTGTACTGAGCTGTTCGAAGATTTCCCGTTCGATTTTAGTGATAATGGGCTTTACAAGCTCGAGCCACTCTTCGTGCCTTGGGGAAAGATTGTCCTGGGCCGGAAGGATTTGTACAAGAGAGAAAATAAAGCACAAAACAAGCTTATATCTTCTCATGAAATATTCCTGCCTATCTAAATAACAAAACCTTCCAAAAGAAGCAATTGAGAACTCAAATCCTTTTTCCAGTATCTTTTGAAAGGAGTCCAGAACCCTCGAACCCTTGAATCCTTTGCATCTTAAATCTTTACATTTATCTGTCCAGGAGTATACTAGGATTTTTGAAGACATGGAATTATGATTCCATTCAATAAATCCTCATACAGAGAGAGGTGATGACCTGGGATAAACTTTCGAATTGAGCCACAAACTTTGATTTACAGAGGGATAATGAAAATTAAATTTGCCACAAGTTCTGTGGTACTCTGTGTGATCCTCTCTTCTTTGGTGATGTCCCAGTCGAGGGGAACGGGAGCCATCGCCGGGACTGTCACAGATGACGAGAATGTTCCTCTCCCAGGAGTCACGGTCACCCTGAACAGCGATAAGCTGATGGGGGAAAGATCCTTTGTGACCGATATCAATGGGAATTTCCGTTTTCCGGCTCTACCTCCTGGGACATATACGCTCTCGGCAGAACTTCCTGGATTTGCCAAATTTGTCCAGGAAAAAATCCGGCTGGAAACAACCATAAGGCTCACCATCACGGTGGAATTGAAAACCTCTACAGTCGAAGAACAGGTGACGGTTGTCGCCCAGTCTCCGACTGTCGACATCAAATCCTCAGAGACCGCATCTGTCACACTCAGTGATGAGATCCTAAGAAACATCCCCTACAGCAATTTTGCTATGGATATTGTCAATATGGCTCCTGGGGTTAACAACGATGTTGCTTTTGGTGCATCCGCAAGTACAGGCATTTCCTATCAGGTGGATGGTGTGGATGTGTCTGATCCTGACGCAGGTTCATCCTGGGTGTTCTTGGATCCAAACATCGTAGAAGAGGCAAAAATTATGGGGATAGGCCTGCCGGCCGAATACGGCAACTTCACGGGGGTTATATTCAACCTGATCACAAAATCCGGCGGGAATGAGTTCTCAGGCCATTTTGATGCCACCTATCAGGGAAAACAGGACGATCGGCCAAAAGGATTTTGGCAGACGGATAACAATCAGGCGTATATCGATGATTTCCCGGATATGACGTCACCGATCACCGTACTGGCGGATTTTGGCGTCCACCTGGGCGGCCCGATAGTCAGGGACAAGGTTTGGTTCTACCAGGGATTGCAGCACTACAGGTCCAAAAACTGGTCGGCTGGCTTCCCGAATCCACGCGATTACAGGCAGCCGAAAAGATTTATGAAGCTGACCTTTCAGCTCGGAGGCAACACTAACCTGATGCTTTGGGCAGAAGTGGACTTCTATAATGGCATCAACCGGTCCTCAGGCTCCACTGTTTCTCCCGAAGCCACAATCGAGCAAAAATCGCCCGAAGTTGTGAGCAGTTTCAGCCTCACTCACATCCTCAGCGAAAGAACCTTTTTTGACATCAAAGGCGCTTTTTTTTGGGGATATTATCACCTGGACCCGATGGCCGGTGATATCAGCGCCCATTACGATATCAACAACAACATGCGGTATGACAGCGCAGGATGGTTCTACTACGCTGACCGAGACCGGTATCAGGCCAACGCGAATGTAACCCATTATGCCGAAGATTTCCTCGGCGGTGACCACGATTTCAAATTCGGTGCCGAATTCGAGTACGCTAAGGTAAGAAACCGCTACGGCTACACGGGACCGGACAACCTCTATTACGTGGATTATGTTGGCTATGGATACACAGGAAACTACATGGCTTATCAGTATGAGGGCTATGATTCCCATACGCAGTATGCCCGGTTGGAAGAGTTCGTGCAGGATTCCTGGAAATTTTCAGACAGATTCAACATCAACCTCGGGCTCCGTTTCACGCACGTCTGGGGTACGGTGAAAGGAGGCGATAATCCTGTCTATACAAACAACCGCATCGCGCCTCGAGCCGGATTCACCTTCGACATCCTCGGCGACAGAACAACGATCTTCAAAGCACACTACGGACAATTCACCGAAGCCATGCTGGCCGGCTACCATGACCGCTTGAACCCTGCATCCGCATACAGCGACTATATCGTGTTGTACTGGGATCTGTGGGACAATGACTGGGCGGAATGGTACAGGATTGAACATGAAGACCTCTACAGCCTCGATCCGAATATCAAACATCCCTATATGCACCAGCTTGTAGCCGGGATTGAAAGAGACCTCTCAAACAACATGTCTCTCTCCGCCACGTTTATCTACAGGAAATGGGCGAATATTGTCGGTCAGATCGACACACTGGGCAACTATGTCCAAGTCGATGAATACGTTCCCGAACTCGACAAGACATTTCAGATCTGGGAGCAGACCAACGTCGGTGATCACCAATACCTGCTGAAAAATATCCAAAAAGGGGATCCCTGGATCAGCCTGGACCCCTACCGCAAGTACTGGGGGATTGAACTTCTATTCAACAAGAGATTCTCCAACAACTGGCAGCTTCTGGCCTCTTATGTTTACTCTCAGGCTACAGGATCGATCAACAACGGATTTGCGGATGATATCGGGTGGGGGGGGGACACAGCCGATCCGAACTTCTGGGTCAATGCAGACGGCCACTCAACCAACGATCCCACTCACATGCTGAAGATCCAGGGAACGGTTATCCTGCCGTTCGGTATCCACCTGAGTACCTACTTCCGCGCCATTACGGGAAACGCATGGACAACCCGTTACAGGACACGACTGGACCAGGGGATCCTGACATTTTTAGCCGAGCCGCGAGGAACGAATCACTATCCCATGGAAAAAATGCTCGACCTGAGGATGGAAAAGACATTCATTTTTGCCAATAAATACCGGATAGGACTGATGTTCGATGTCTTTAATGTCTTCAATGACAACACCATCAATTCCTGGGGTACACGTATTGGATACGACTGGTATCTGGAAGGAGATCCCGATTATTGGGCCTCTACACAAGGACACGAACTTTATGGATTTGTGCGTCCACGACGAACCCGACTCGGTATCCGGTTTATGTTCTAGCATTGAGAACACCTATGGCAAAAAAGCAGAGGATTTTTTTAAGCATACTTTGTTCTGTAATTCTAGTTGTTTGTCTCCTATTCCTGCTTTTTGTATTCAAGTTTAATCAAAATGAATTTGCCCGGCTGGCAGGGAAAAAAGTCTTCAACTACATTCTTGTGACTGTGGACACTCTTCGTGTGGATAGAATCGGGTGCTATGGATACAAAGATGTGGATACACCCACTATGGACCTATTTGCCAAGCGAGGGATCAAATTTGAAAACTGCATTTCGCCGACGCCGCTGACACTGCCCTCCCATACCTCTTTAATGACGGGAACATTCCCTGCCTTTCACGGCGTTCGAGACAACGGTGGATTCCTCGTCCCTCCTGAGCTAAATACACTGGCTGAACTCTTTAAGGAAAACGACTACGACACCGCAGCCTTTGTTGCATCCTATGTTTTAGATTCTAAATGGGGTTTAAGTCAGGGATTCGATTTTTACTATGACCGTTTTGATCTGAGCCAGTACAAATCCATTTCTCTCGGTAATGTGCAGCGCAGAGGAGAGGACGTC
Source organism: Candidatus Aminicenantota bacterium (assembly GCA_030617525.1). Taxonomy (GTDB): domain Bacteria; phylum Acidobacteriota; class Aminicenantia; order Aminicenantales; family Aminicenantaceae; genus JAUWVG01. The sequence goes on from JAUWVG010000004.1 coordinate 11,135, forward strand.
ATCGATCAAGCTCTCCCATGGCTGGAAGACCACAAAACCAATCCATTTTTCGCCTGGATCCATCTTTATGATCCTCACACTCCATATGATCCCCCCTCCCCTTACAAGGAGCAATATCCCAACAGACCCTACGACGGGGAAATCGCCTATACAGATTCTCAATTGGCCAGGCTCTGGCAGTATCTGGAAGAAAAAAATCTCATCGAAAATACAATTCTGATTTTTACCTCAGACCATGGAGAAAGCCTCGGGGCGCACAAGGAGAATGCCCATGGATTTTTCATCTACCAGGAAGCGGTTCATGTACCCCTGATTTTCGTGACGCCATTTGAAAGCCTTTTTGGTCAAAGCCGGTTTGCGGTTGTCTCCCTTGTCGATATTTTTCCGACGATGCTTGAGATGGCCAACATTCCGGTTCCCTCTCAGACCCAGAGTAGAAGCCTGAGCCCACTTTTATTAAAAGACCAGAAAGATCAGGAGGTCTTCGCCTACAGTGAAACCTTTTATCCACGATTTCACTATGGTTGGAGCGAGCTGACGAGTGTCCAGGACGGCCGGTATAAACTGATCGTTGCTCCCAGGCTGGAGCTCTATGACCTGAAAAAAGATCCTCAAGAGAGTACCAATTTATTGGATGTCGAACCTCGTGAAGCCAGACGGCTCAAAGATCTTATCGATGTCTTCATGGAAGAGACCGAAAAAAATGCCCTCAAGCTCGACTACAGCCAGATGGATGAAGATTCCCGACAGAAGCTCGCCGCACTGGGGTATCTCGGTACGATCACGGACGCATCTCTCGAAGGGAAAAAACTCGGAGATCCTAAAGATAAAATCACGATTTTTAACCAGCTTTCTGAGGCCAGAGAGTTGGGGCTGGAAAGAAAATTCGAGGACGCCGTTCGCATTGTCGAGAAAATTATCACAGAAGATCCGGATGTGATTGACGCCTACTTCACCTTGGGAAATCTCTATTTCAAAGAAAAAGATTTCGAGAAAGCACTCGAATATTTCTTTCAGGTCCTCAGCCGTCAGCCTAGCAATACATTTACGGTCAATAACATCGCCAATTCCTACATTTTGATGGATGAACTGGATGAGGCGGAAAAATTTCTTTTGAGCATTATCGATGCCCTCCCTCCGGATTCACAGATCAACCTGATCCTGGGGAATATCAATAACGCACAGATGGAATACGATAAGGCGTTAGCCTATTATAAAAAATGTATGGAAATTAATCCCGCCTCCGCTTCGGCCTACAACGCTATTGGTGGAATTTATGTGGTCCAAAAAAATCTGGACAAGGCCGAAGAATACCTAAGAGAAGCTGAAAAACGAAACACAAAATTGATGAACCTTCATTATTATCTGGCACAGCTCTTCGAAGAGAGAAAGGATTTGGCTCAAGCCGAAATCGAATATAAGAAGGAATTGGAATACATCCCCCATAATTTCAGGGCCAGCTTCAACCTATCCCGCATCCACAGATTACGCGGAGATGTGGTCAACGAAGAAAAGTACCTGGAGGAAACGCTCAGCAGCAATCCGAATTTCCCTCTGGGCTATTTTTATCTGGCCAGAATCTATCTCAACCGCGGTGAAAAATATCAGGAAGCCATATCTCTTGTGGAGAAAGGGATCAATAAAAAACCGGAAGAAAAAGACTTGGTTCTGGGTTATTATCTATTGGCCGATCTTTATAACCGCATCGGGAATAACACAAAATCCCTGGAGTATGCACAGAAAGGACAAGAACTCGCACAAAAAATATCACATAAGCCTTGATTTGAAACTCGATCAAATGATATGAAGAGAGACAATATGACACAACACAAAGAATCAAACATTCTCTTTGAAATCAAAGAGGATAAAGCGTTTCTCACTATCAACCGTCCACCCGTCAATATCCTGGACATTGCCACCATGGAGGACATGAATGACGCGATTCTCTCCCTTAAAGGAAACACGGATGTGAAAGTGCTCGTGCTGACGTCGATGGGAGACAAAGCTTTCTCCGCCGGTGTGAATGTGGCCGATCATACTGAGGACAAGGCAGAACAAATGCTGGACACATTCCATGGCATTTTTCGCAATCTCCAAAACATCGATGCCGTCACGGTGGCTGCCTGCAAGGGGCTGACGCTGGGTGGAGGCTGTGAAGTGGCCATTTTTTGTGACCTTATTTTTGCTGCCGATAACCTCAAGATTGGGCAGCCGGAGATCAAACTCTCCGTTTTCCCGCCTGTCGCCCTGCTCATTCTTCCCCGGCTTGTGGGGCTGAAACATGCGGCAGAACTTCTGCTCACCGGGAAAGTCATCACGGCCGAAAAAGCCGAAAAAATTGGATTGGTCAACAAGGTCGTTCCTCTCGACACCTTCGATTCAGAACTCGACCACTTCATCCAGCCTTTTTCAGAGTTGAGTCTTGTTGGGATCAAATATTCAAAAAAAGGTCTGGCATTAGGTCTAGAGACAAATTTCGGAGATGGTCTGGAACGGATAGAAAAACTGTATATGGACAGCTTGATGTCCACAGAAGACGCCAAGGAGGGCTTAAAAGCCTTTATGGAAAAAAGAGCACCTAACTGGCAAAACAGGTAAGAAAGGATTCAAGGGGTCAAGGATTCAAGGGGTCGAGTGAAATGATTATAAATTTTAAAGAAAGGGGCGAGGGGTCCAGGGTTCCAGGATTCAAGTAGAATTCTTATTAAATCATAAAATAAATCACAATAATCCTTGAATCTTGTGCATCCAAAATCGTTAGAAAAAAACACTCGACCCCTTGAACCCTTGAATCCTTGAATCCTTTGTATCAACTATTAGGAAAAAGAAATATAATAAAGTCATACATATATATAAAAATAACCAAAATAATTAAAGGAGGAATAATAAAATGAAGGCCGCAATATTTCACGGACCTAACCAACCACTAAAAATCGAGGAGGTCGAAACACCGCAAATTGAAGCCCATGAAATTCTGGTCAAAGTGGCAGCCTGCGGTGTGTGCAACACCGATGCCCATTATATCGATCACGGTGTACCGACTTTCAAGAAACCTCCCATGATCCTGGGGCACGAACCCTCGGGGATCGTCGAAGAGGTCGGAGCGGATGTGACCAATTTTACCGCCGGTGATCGGGTGCTTATCCCGCCCGTTTTCTCGTGCGGACACTGCGACAACTGCCGTTTGGGCCGGGAAAATATCTGCCTCAATATGGTCATGCTGGGCAATCACATCGATGGAGCCTATGCCGAATACACCAAGGCCCCCGCCAAAGACTGCCAGCATCTACCCGAAGAACTTCCCCTTGAGGAATCGAGCATCATTGCCGATGCCATCTCCACTCCGTTCCACGCCGTTAAAAACAGAGCGCAGGTCAAACCCGGAGACAGTGTGGTGGTCTTTGGCTGTGGTGGGGTTGGGATGAACGTTGTCCAGATCGCAGCTGCCGCCGGAGGTTCAGTCATTGCTGTCGACATCGTCGATTTTAAACTGGAAACCGCTAAAAAACTCGGTGCAATCCATACAATAAATGCCAAAGGCAAAGAGGATAAAGCAATCCTCAAAGAGATAAGAAGCTTGACTGGAGGAGGTGCCGATATTTCCATAGAAGCCATCGGTAATCCCAAGACCATTGAATTGGGTCCGGCCGCGGTGAAGGCCGGAGGATGCCACTGCCAGGTCGGCTACACACACCATAGTGTTCCCGTCAATGCCGGACGGTTGATGTTCCGGGAAATTGAAATCAAAGGATCCCTGGGCTGCCGGCCAGTAGACTACCCGAAGATCATCGAGATGGTCCGGACAGGCAAGATCCAGCTCGAACCCGTTGTCACACACAGATTTAAGCTCGAAGAGATTAATGACGCGTTTGATCTGCTGAGAAAGGGAGAATCCTTAAGATCCATCATCGTTTTTTAACCTTCTATGGAAGAGATTACATCCACATACAGCCTCCAGGCTGTCAACCGTTTTATCCTCGCCAAACATCATCTTTCCGAAGAATCAAAAATCGACGACATCGTCCAGATCACGAGAGACATCGGAGGACTCCATGCCACAAGTGCGACAACTCCTTATCTCTCTCTCCTCGCCCGCACAAATTCATTTGCTAAAGAAAATCTCCAAAAAGAACTCTATAAAAAAAAGAGTCTGGCAAAAATGACCTATGTGAGAAAAACGATGTTTATTCTCCCAGAAAGCATGCTTCCCGTCGCCTTTTCTGCTGTACAGAGAAATGCAATATTTTTGACAGATCAGCATTTGAAATATCTTCAGCTGACACAAGAAGAGTACAAAAACGCCGCAAAAAGAATCCTCGGCATCCTCAAGAATCGGGGGCTGACGCTCAATGAACTCAAAGTCGAAATAACCACCGTCCCCAACCTGATGTACATCGTGCGGATGATGTGTTTTCAAGGTCTTCTCATCAGAGGTGCTCCAAAATCGGGATGGAAGAGCAGTCAACACACTTATTTCCCCTTCAGTAAAACCTATCCCAACGTGAAGAAAAAATCTTTCAAGGAAAAAGAAGCACAGCGTTTTGTGATTAAACAGTACATCACAAATTTCGGGCCCGTGACCGAACACGATATAACCTGGTGGACTGGATTTTCCAAGAGCCTTGTTAAAGAATTATTAAAAGAGATTCAAGACCAGTTGAGTACAGTGAAAATATCAGGTCTTGAGGGCCAATTTTTAATTCTCTCCTCTCAAGTTAGCACCATAAAGAACATCCGGATTCAAAACTTTCATACCATAAATATTCTTCCATGCCTGGATTCCTATCTGATGGGATACAAAAACAGGGACAGGTACCTCGATCAAAATTTTTCAAGCTATGTCTTCGACCGCTCCGGAAATGCCACCACAACCATCCTTTACGGGGGAAAAGTCATTGGAATATGGGATTTTGACGCACCCCTGTTCAAATATTTTCTCTTCTATGACCTCGAGAAAGATACCATGGACAATCTCAAAACTGAGGCCGAGAAAATAGGCCGGTTCACTTCCGGAAAGGAAATCCAGATGAGGAAAATAAAATCGATGAAGCCACTGGCTATAAGAACAGCCGCTGGTGTGCGGTCTCCTTTAAAAGAAACTTAAGGCTCTTTATTTTCCCTTAAACTGACCTTTTCGTTTTTCTAGAAACGCCGAAACACCTTCCTTTTTATCTTCGGTCGTGCAGGATAAGGCATGGAGGTAGGATTCAAGGGCATATCCGGATTCAGTCCCACACCCAACACTGCGGTTTACAGCCTCCTTGGCAAACTGGACGGCAAGCGGCGGCCGGGCAGCAATTTTATCGGCCAGCTCCAGAGTTTTTTCCATCAATTTTTCGTGGGGGACAACCTTATTGGCCAGCCCGATCCGATAGGCCTCTTGAGCGTCGATAAAGTCCCCGGTAAGAATCATTTCCATGGCTCTCCCCAGCCCGACAAGCCTGGGAAGGCGCTGTGTCCCTCCATCTCCCGGAATGATACCCAGTTTGACCTCGGGAGCTCCAAACTGGGCACGATCCGAACAGATCCGGATGGAACAGGCTAAGGCCAGCTCCAACCCCCCACCCAGTGCATACCCGTTGACGGCGGCGATGGCCGGGACAGCTAAGTTTTCGATTCGGGAAAACAGATCCTGCCTTTCTTTCGAGACTTTCCGGCCGATCTGGGCATCCCGAATGACAAGCTCGTTGATATCGGCGCCGGCCATGAACGCCTTGTCTCCGGCCCCGGTTAAAATGAGGACTCTCAACTTATCGTCTTGCTCGATTTTTTCCAGGACAAATTTCAACTCTGATGTCAGTTGATTGGACAGGGCATTCATTTTCTCAGGGCGGTTTATCGTCAAGATCCCGATTGTTTCTTTTTTTTCATAGAGCAGGGTCGAGTACATGATCCATTCCCTCCTTTTCAGACAAAAGCTTTTAATCCGAGTTCATAGGCACCAATGATGAGCTGTTGAATCTGTGACGTCCCCTCATAGAGTGTGTTGATCCGGGCATCGCGATAGAAACGTTCGACATCGTATTCGCCGGAAAATCCATATCCGCCGTGAAGCTGTACTGCCTTGTAAGCCACGCGGTTGACCATTTCACTACAGTAGTATTTTGCAATGGAGGTCTCGCGCGTATTGGGCAGCCCCTTGTTTTTAAGATGTCCCGCCCGGTAGACCAGCAGCCGTCCGGCCTCACATTCGACAACCATATCGGCAATCATCTGCTGGACAAGTTGAAATTCACCCAAAAGTTTTCCAAACTGGATTCTTTCCTTGACGTATTTTTTACAGATGTTGATACACCCCTGTGCCGAACCGACCCAGCCTGCCGAAACAGTGTAGCGTCCAAAATCCAGAGTTCCCAGGGCCACTTTAAATCCCTTATTCAGATCTCCCATGATGTTGTCTTTAGGAACACGGCAGTTTTCCAGAAAAATTTCTCCTGTATTCGATGCCCGGAGCCCTAGTTTGTCGTGGAGATCCCGGGTGGAAAATCCCTCCATTCCCCGCTCCACAAAAAAAGCCGTGATGCCCCTCGATCCGGCCTCTTTGTCGGTCTTTGCATAAACGATGGCCAGGTCCGCAATTCCGGCGTTTGTGATCCAGGTTTTCTGCCCGTTGAGGACATAAAAGTCTCCGTCTTCGACGGCTGAAGTGACCATCGAGGCGGGATCACTTCCTGCATTGGGTTCCGTGAGTCCGTAACAGCCGATCCATTCTCCACTCGTAAGTTTTGGTAAATACTTTTTCTTCTGCTCCTCATTGGCAAACTTATAGATGGGAAGCTCCACCAGCGAAACCTGGACAGAATATGTTCCCCTAAGAGAAGAGTCCACCCGGCCGATTTCTTCGGCTACAATCGCATGGCTGATAAAATCAAATCCGGCTCCCCCATATTCTTCAGGAATTGGGGTGCCCATAAAGCCCAGCGCGGCCAATTTTTCAAAGAGATCCCGCGGAAAATGGGCTTTTTTGTCATTTTCACTCGCCACAGGTGCTATTTCCTCATCGGCAAATTTACGGATCGTCTCCTGAATCATTCTTTGTTCTTCGGTCAAATCAAAATCCATAGCAATCTCCTTATACGCCCAATGTGTGTATTCTAATATTTATAGAAACCCTCTCCGGTTTTTTTTCCGAGCTTTCCCTGGGCCACCATATCCTTGATAATTGCGGGTGGTCTATAACGTTCATCCTTGAGCCTTGCATAAAGAGTCTCCATCTTGGCCAGATGAATATCCAGACCAATCATATCGATCAAAGCCAAAGGCCCCATAGGTAAACCGGCTCCCAATTTCATGGCATCATCGATATTCTGAGGGGCTGCAATTCCATCCGCAAAGACCATTGCAGCCTCATTGAGAAGCCCCGCTAAAACTCGACTGACAATGCC
>JAUWVG010000382.1 GCA_030617525.1 Candidatus Aminicenantota bacterium
TTTTTCTTGAGTTCTTCATCTTGATTCCCTAGAGCAAAGGAGATTGAGGACACCATAAAAATAACTAGGGTCAAGCACAGAAACATTTGTAATTTTTGGTTTCTCAATAACATTTTTATTTTCACCTCATTTTATTTTAAAGCCCAGATTAAACTATTCATCATTTCAATTCAACCTTTATAAATAGAGGGACACTATACTTAATTCAAGTAATAGCTATATTGAAAAAATTATTCCTTGATTGATAATAAAAATCGGATTAAGTATGATGTCCCCATAATAAAAAGGAGGAGAGTATGAATACAATAAAAAAAATCATTTTTATTAGTTTATTAACCTGTTTATTCATGCTGCCAGCTGTTTCTGCCGCGCAGGATGAGGACCTTTATCCAGGAGGGATTTACGATAAAACCATACCCACGCCTCTGGAAATTATCGGGCACCGGTTCGGCGAGCTTCACACGTTCCACTGGGAAATGGAGGACTTTATCCAGGCCGTAGAAAAGGCCAGCGACAGGGTCAAAGTGGTCAGCTATGGCGAGACATATCAAGGACGAAAACTCTATACAATTTTTATCAGTGCACCAGAAAACATGAAGAAGCTTGAGGAGATCCGCACCGACAATCTCAAACTGACAGATCCGCGCACCCTCTCCCAACCTGAACTCGACCGCATCGTTTCTTCAATGCCGGCGATTGTCTGGCTTGGCTACAACATCCACGGCAATGAAGCTTCAGCAATGGAGGCCGCAATCCGGACTATCTATCAGCTGGCTGCAGGGACAGACGAAAAGACTTTAAACATATTAAAAAATGTTATCTCTATCATCGATCCTGTCCAGAATCCCGACGGCCACGAGAGATTTACCCACTATGTGCGGTCGGTTGTCACTTTAAAATCCCACCCTCAAAACAGCGATGTCGAACACTCAAGTCCCTGGCCAGGGGGAAGGACAAATCACTATCTTTTTGATCTCAACCGCGATTTTTTTCTCAAGACTCAGATCGAATCTCTCCTGAAGGCCAAACACTACCATGATTGGATGCCGCATGTTTTTCCTGACCTTCATGAGATGGGATCAAATTCCACATATTTTTTTGCTCCCCCGATGCCTCCGTATAACGAGTTTGTTATACCAGAATTGATGAAATGGTGGAAAATTATTGCCGATGCCAATGCCCGCGCTTTTGACCATTTCGGATGGGGATACTACACAAGGGAAAGCTTTGATTCTTTTTATCCCGGATATGGCACGTCCTACCCCTCTATAAACGGGGCTGTCGGAATGACGTATGAGCAGGCCTCGGCCCGGGGGGTGAGCACCTACCGCGATGACGGATCCCTTCTGACTTTACGGGAAGCCTCATGGCACCATTTTACCACCTCGATGTCTACACTCCAGGTTGTCTCGGAAAGGAGAGAAGAAAGAATACGGGACTTTTTTAACTTTTTTGTCACAGGTTTAAAGGACGCCGATACCGATCCTATGAAAGAGATCATTCTTGTGCCGGACAATGATCCCCAGATTACAGAAAAATTGATCGCCAACATGCTTATTGAAAAAGTCGAGATCAAAAGAGCGGTAAAACCGTTCACGAATAGAAGATCCACATCCTACATGACAAAAAAGACGGCTTCGAAGACGTTTCCCAAAGGCTCCTATATCATCACTCTCAAACAGCCTCAAAAGATCCTGATCAAGGCTCTTCTGGCTCCGGATTCACCCTTAAGAAAGGAGTTTATCGAGGAAGAAAAAAAGAGACAGGAAAGGGGAGAGAGAGGGAATTTTTATGACGTTACAGCCTGGTCCATGCCTTTAACCTACGGAGTGGATGCCTACTGGACCGGTGAGAACTCAAGTGTCGAAACTGAGCCTGTGACCGAGGCCCAAAAGTTTATTGGGGAAGTTATCGGAGGAAAATCCGGGCAGGTCTACCTTATTCCATACAATACTCTGGCCGCATCAAAAATACTCAATTCCCTTCTTGCTGAGGATTACCGGGTCAGGATCGCGCGGAAATCCTTTACGATCAATAGTGTCGAATGGCCGGAAGGGACTCTGGTTGTGCGCGTGAACAGGAATCCTGAATCCATTCATGACCGCATCAGAGAATTGGCTCAAAAGCATGGAGTGGATGTCACGGCTGTCAGCCACCTGCTTGTCGAAGCGGGTATCGATCTCGGCTCAAACAATATCAGCACCTTAAACAAACCCGAAATTGCCCTTATGACTGAATCACCGGTGTCTTCCGGTTCCTACGGCACGATTCATTATCTCTTTGAACGAGAATTCGGTCTTCCTTTCACTCGGCTCAACGCCAGGAATTTATCCAATCTCAGCGGTTATAATGTTGTCGTTCTGCCCAGCGGAAACTATTCCAGTGTTCTCAGTGAAAGCCAGCTTGATTCTTTTAAGGAATGGATCCGGTCTGGAGGTACTGTTGTTGCCGTATCCGGCGCGACTAACTGGCTGCGGCAGGCGGGTATCTCTCAAGCGAAACTTTCCACCGATAGGCCGGGCCGTACGCCTGGTGCCATCGTTCGAGTGAACATAAATCCGCTGATCTTCCTCAGCTATGTTGTCCCTGATTCAGTGGCGATGCTGGTGCGTTCGAGCTCAGTCTACCTTCCTTTTGAAGATGAGAACAATAACGCCGGGTCTTTTGCCTCATTTGAAGATTTGAAGCTGAGCGGGTTCATATGGCCGGAGACAGAAGAAATCCTGGCTGAAAAGGGATGCCTCTTTATGGAACGGTACGGCCGCGGGAAACTCATCCTCTTTACAGAAGATCCGAACTTCCGTGCGTCTTATGATGGATTAAACAAACTGTTTCTCAACGCCATTCTTCTTGGCCCCAGTTTACGATAGGGAAGGTTTCAAGATAATGGAATTGTATTGAATAATGTCATTTCAGAAGTTAAAATAGAAACTTAAATATTGAATCATCAACAAGAATATCAATGATTTTTTGAGTGAACATGCTTGATCAACACTCATTAACCTCAAGTTGAAAATGCAGGAATATTGATAACAGAGGAGCCGATCGTGAATGAAATAATCTCGGAAAAAGAATGGCAGAATTTACCTCTCTATCCCATAGGAGTTGTGGCAGAGTTGGTTGGGACCTCAAAACAGACGCTCAGGCTCTATGAAAATTACGGTTTAATCAAACCCTCCAGAAGGAATAAAAACAGGTATTACTCAAAAAACGACATCAAATGGATCCAATGCTTGAGAAACCTGCTTCACGAGAAAAAGTTCAGCATCGAAGGTGTAAAAAAACTTCTGGAATATGCGCCCTGCTGGGAATTAAAGGATTGTCCCCCCGAAACAAGAGATGAGTGTTCAGCCTATATGACAGTCACCAAACCCTGTTGGGAGCTGAACAAGGTGATATGCAAAGAAGTTTCAGGCAAGATTTGTGAGAACTGCATTGTCTTTCTTTCCAGATTAAAAAAAGGAAAAAAGATTAAATAAAAGGGAATCAATTTCCAGTTGCCGATTTCATCTCTTACATTTTTTGTGCTGCACAAAATAACTGATAGAAGAACCGATCAAAAAGGTTAGCAAGACAAGTATAAATACCATATCATGCCCTCTATAAAATA
>JAUWVG010000032.1 GCA_030617525.1 Candidatus Aminicenantota bacterium
CCCTGAATTTGAAACTCTTTGTGGATTCACATCACGAATTGGAAATAAAGATCTCGCTTTTGCTCTGGAAATGAATGCCTACCTCAATCAAATGGGATTGGATTCAATCTCAACGTCCGAGATCATCGGATGGATTATGGACTGTCAGGAAAAAGGACTCATCCATCCCAATGATCTGGATGGTCTGCATATCAAATGGGGTGATAACGAAAAGGTCAGACAGGTCGTTGAAAAAATCGTTTACCGCCGTGGAATCGGGGATAGACTTGCAGATGGAGCCAGAAAATTCTCGATGGATTTTGGCCTAGAGGCCCAAAAACTGGTCATGCAGGTCAAAGGTTTGGATATTATCTGTGGTGATCCACGGGGAATTAAAGCCTATGGGTTAACGTATGCCGTTTCTTCCAGAGGTGCAGATCACTTGCGTGCAGAGCCCTATTTTGAGCTGACCGATAGAAAAACTGAAGCAAAAAAAAGATTTGGAACAGAAAAAGCTGCTGACCGGTTAGCCGAAGAAGGAAAAGCTGCGCTTGTGACTTACTCAGAAAAGATCGCTCTTCTTACGGATTCACTCACTATGTGCAAGAATATCGGATTGTGTATGGATGTCCTCAATTTTGAAAATGCCGGTGCACTTCTTCATTATGGAGTGGGTGTGGATTATTCTCCCAAATACCTAAAAAAAATTCTCGGGGATTCCGTCGATCTTGATTTTAAACTGAATAGGAAATTTGGTTTAAAAAAAGAAGACGATACTCTTCCTGAAAGATTCCGGAAAGAGCCGCTCAAAGAAGGACCGACAAAAGGATCAACAGTAAAAATTGAAAAAATGGTCGATGAATATTATACGCTTCATGGATGGAAGGATTGAAAAGAGAGACGTTTGCATCGGTCTTTGGCCTTTTGATGACCATGATTGGGGTGGCCGTTGGCCTGGGTGCTATTTGGCGTTTTCCCTACATGGTTGGAAAATTTGGAGGGGCAGCTTTTGTTTTGTTTTACATGTTGGTTGTATCCTTCATAGGAATTCCGGCTCTGATGGTCGAATGGACACTAGGCCGACATACGCAGCGGGGAACTCTTGGTGCCTATAGCAAGGCGGGACTTCCAGGTGGAAAGGTTGTTGGTGCTTTTCTTTTTATCATAGTTTTTATCGCCACGGGATACTATTCCAACGCCATAGGTTGGGTAGGATTTCATGCGGTAGGGGAACTGGCAAAGGTTTTTCAGATTAATTTTAAGCCGGAACTCATACTGCCTCCTCAGGAAGGTTTTAACCTTACCTCTTTTGTGCTTCAGTTGATCATGACAGCGGTGGTCATTTTTTTTTGTGCCATTGTGCTGAATAAAGGATTGAGGAAGGGAATTGAAAAAACCAGCAAAGTGATCGTCCCTGCGCTTTTTATTATTTTAATTGTGATCATTTTGAGGTCGGTCACTCTACCTGGATCTGGGGAGGGAATCAGATGGTATATTGGTGGCTTCCGTTTTAACGAGCTTACTCCATCTGTCATGGCTGCAGCTTTGGGAATGGCGTTTTTTTCTATGTCGCTGGGGGGGACTTTCATGGTCATCTATGGCTCCTACCTCAACAAAGAGGCCAAAATCCCGAAGATGGCGATATTTACCGGTCTGGGAGCAGCACTGGCTGGTATTCTGGCAGGATTTGCGATATTCCCTGCTGTTTTTTCTTTTGGATTGGAGCCAAGTTCAGGGCCAAATCTGATATTTTCTACACTGCCGCAGACCTTTTCTAAAATGCCTGCCGGGTGGCTGTTTGGCACTCTCTTCTTTGTTGGCTTGTTTGGTGCAGCCTTTTTGTCAGATATTGCTGCATTCGAAGTCCTGGTGGGGGGCATCACTGATAACACTAAAATTTCTAGAAGAAAAGCTGTTTGGGGAGCTTGTCTTATCGTTTTTTTTCTGGCTGTTCCCCCAATGATAAACTTTAAAGTTTTCGTTCCATGGGATCTTTTTTTTGGGTCGGGAATGCAGGTTTTGGGATCACTCTTGGCTGTGCTTACCGCAATTTGGTGTATTAAGAGGGCTGAACTGTTAAAAGAACTGTCAAAAGGTCAAAATAAACCGGCCCCAAAAATCCTCTACCTGTGGATGAAGTTTGCCGTACCGGCTGCCATACTTTTTGTAGGCATTAACTGGCTTCTTGAATCCGTTTTTCACACTAACATCTTTGGATAAGAAAAAATCTTAACCTGGATAATCCACGGGCCGAGGTTGCTGCAAATGCGAGTTATCGGCCTATGAAGCTGTGGTTGTCGTAACGAACGATCGCAGAGAGTGTGGTGACCTAACCTTGTCATCGCGAGCAGAGCGAAGCGATCTCTACAAATGAGATTGCTTCGTCATTTCATTTCTCGCAATGACAGGCCGACATTATATATAAACTGGGCTACAAACAAAGTAATGATCTTGGATATTGCCATCAATCACTCAATCAAGTCTATTTCATTGGAAAAAATGTGGCTGTCGGCAGTTTTTATAGATTATTCAGTTAAAAGGCATTTTTGATGTGCGAGATAGTATATCCCTTTTCATTGTAAGTGAGGGAGAGCACATCAAATCTGCACTCCACATCCTGAATATTGTGTAAGGTGCAGTATCCTAAAGCGACTTTCTTCAGCTGTTTTTGTTTTGCGGGAGTGAGGGCCTCTTCAGGAAATCCAAATTTATGGCTTCTTCGAGACTTGACTTCTAAAAAGACGAGTGTCTTCCGGTCATAGGCTATGATATCGATTTCTCCCCGTAAGAAACAAAAGCCCTGTTCGACGATCCTGAAATTATTTTTTTTAAGAAACTTCAGGGCTGCTTTTTCTCCAGCTATTCCTAATTTATGAGAAGAGACCTCTTTTATCTTCAAGGCGTTATTTTTTCTTCCAGCGAACTGTCCCATCTTTGGTATCTTCGAGAATGATTCCCAAAGCGTAAAGCTCATCGCGGATCTGATCAGAAAGCTTGAAGTTTTTTTCTGTCCTTGCCTTCTGTCTGGCTTTGATCTTATCAAGAATTTCAGGGGGCAAGTTGTCCTCGTTGTCTTCTTTCAGGACACCTAGAATAGTATTGATGTTGTTGACGGCCGAAATGATTTTCGCTGAATCCCTGGAACAGATTTCATCTCTGGAAATCATCACATTGAATCGTTTGATCATCTCAAAAAAAGCTGTAAGAGCCACAGAAATATTAAGATCGTCGCACAGTCCTGATGTGAATCTCTTCATCATTGTGTCGATATGCTTGTTAACTTCTACATTCTCTCCCTCTTTAAAAGGCCGATTTTTGAGCTCATAGAGGAAATCTTTAATCCTCTGCACAGAAGACTGGGCCTGCCCGCATGCATCAAAAGTGAAGTTGAGCATTTTTCTGTAATGCGTGGACAGCAGCAGTAATCTCAATGCCATGGGATCTATCCCTTTATTTTTCAGATCTTTAAGTGTGTACTGATTCCGTTTTGACTTGGCCATTTTTTCGCCATCGACAATGAGATGATGGCAGTGGATCCAGAAGTTGACAAAGGAGTGCCCGGATGCAGCTTCCGATTGAGCGATTTCGTTTTCATGATGGGGGAAGATATTGTCCACTCCGCCGCAGTGGATGTCGAAGGTTTCACCCAGGTACTTTGAACTCATTGCTGAACACTCGATATGCCAACCCGGTCTTCCATCACCAATCTCGGTTTCCCAAAAGGGTTCGCCGGTTTTTTTCTCTTTCCAGAGAGCAAAGTCATGGACGTTTTCCTTTTTGTATTCATCGGAATCCACTCTTTCTCCTGGTCTCAGTTCACTCAGCTCTATCTTTGAAAGACGACCGTAATCCGGATATTTCTCAATGCTAAAATAAATCGATCCATTTTTTCTGTAGGCGATTCCTTTGTCCAGAAGACGTTGAATGAGCTTGATCATTTCGGGGATGTGGTCTGTTGCTCGCGGATAATAATCCGCTTTGAGGATATTCAAAGTTTCCAGATCACTAAAAAAGGCATCGATATATTTTTTCGTGTACTCTTGAATCGGCACACCTTCCGCTTGAGCTCCAATAATTGTTTTGTCATCCACATCGGTAATATTCATCACGTGTGTGACTTCGAATCCGAGGAAAAGGAGCAAACGTTTGAGCAGGTCTTCAAACATATAGGCCCGGTAGTTGCCTATATGAGCGTAATCATAGACTGTAGGACCACAGGTGTAGAGTTTAACCTGTCCTTTTTCCAGGGATCGAAAGGATTCTATTTTTCCGGAAAGAGTATTAAAAAGCTTAAGCATAACCCTATTATTAAAAATTTCAATCGGATGAGTCAACCTGCAAATTGAAGTTAGATTTAGTCTTGCTTGACTGTAAGTATTATGTGATAATTCATGTCCGTTTGAAGATAAAAAAACCATGACAATCTGCATCGGTCTACGGAGAGAAGACAAAAATAGATGGGAGCGACGGGTTCCTTTGATCCCCTCTCATGTAAAAGAACTCTTGGGAGAACACCTTGTTTCAATCTTTCTTCAACCTTCCGTGAACCGGATATTTTCAGATGAAGATTATCTTCAGGTGGGAGCGACTATACAGGAGGACCTCTTTTCCTGTCCAATAATATTGGGTATTAAAGAAATCCCCGTCTCTTTTCTTCAGGAAAAAAAAATCTATATGTTTTTTTCCCACACGATTAAAGGGCAGCCTGATAATATGCCACTACTTAAGAAAATGATGGAACTCCAGTGCACTTTGATTGATTACGAAAAAATTGTTGACGACAAAGATCAGCGATTGGTTTTATTTGGGAGGCAGGCCGGGCAGGCAGGAATAATCGAAACCATGTGGGCTCTCGGCCGCCGGTTGTCCTATGAAGGACTGGACAATCCTTTTTCGGTTCTCCAGCAGGCCTATTTGTACGGTAGTCTCGTCGAAGCCAAAGAAGCTTTTCAGAGGCTCGGTTGGACAATCCAAAAAAGAGGACTGGATTCATCAATGGTTCCGGCCGTGTGTGGATTTGCTGGGTATGGGAGTGTTTCGAAGGGCGCACAAGAATTATTTGACCTCCTTCCCCATGAAGAAATCGCGCCGGGAAACATCCGTTCTTTGTTTTTGAATAAAACATTTGTGTCCAACAAATTGTATAAAGTGGTTTTTGAAGAAAAACATATGGTTGTACCCCTATCTTCCGAAAATACTTTCAAGCTTCAAGACTATTATGATTGTCCCGAAAAATACAAATCCAATTTCGAAGCATATTTAGCTGACTTGACCATGCTGGTCAACTGTATCTACTGGACTCCGCAATACCCTAGGCTTGTGACGATTTCATCTCTAAAAAAGCTCTGGACTTCATCCCGAACACCTCGTCTAAAAGTCATTGGAGACATTTCGTGTGACATCGGTGGCGCCATAGAATGTACCGTTCGTGCCACGAGTCCCGATAATCCAGTCTTTGTGTACGATCCCCTCGAAGAAAATGCAATTGACGGTTTTGAGGGAAGGGGAGTGTCCGTCATGGCTATCGATAATCTTCCCGCGGAAATTTCCCTTGAATCTTCCATCTCTTTCAGCCAGTCACTCAAGTCTTTGATTCCCTCCTTAGTCAGTGCAGATTATTCTAAAGATTTTGAACATTGTTCCCTTTCTCGGGCGCTGAAAAAAGCTGTTATTCTATTTAAGGGAGAATTAACTCCTGATTATAAATATTTGAATAAATATATTTAACTTGGTTATTCACGAGTCGAGGTTGCTATAGATGCGAGGCATCGATCCATGAAGTTCATCACGAACGATCGCAGAGAGTGTGGTGACCTCATAATGCTTTCGCATAGACATGAGATTGCCACGTCGCTTTGCTCCTCGCAACGATTGGGTCGTAACGAAGCAGATGTGGTAAAATCGGCTTGCTCGAAGTGTAAAAAATGCTGACATTTAATAAAAATTATCTAACAAACAATGTGATAGTCTTGATTTTACTGAAAACAATTCTATAAAGTTGATATTATTGGAGATATATAAATGTGTCGGCATATTTTATGAATAAGTCAAGTTAATAAATGGAGGTGCTATCATGAGTAAAGTTTTAATTCTCGGTGCCGGATTAGTAGCCAGACCTCTTGTACGCTACTTGCTCGACCATGGTTTTGAAGTTATTGTGGCCAGCCGCACGGTGAGTAAAGCCATCAATCTTGTCGATAACCACCCCATGGGAACGGCCAAAGAACTCAATTTGAAGGATGAAGATTCTTTAAAAAAAGAAGTGTCTGAAGCTGATCTTGTTATCAGTATGGTTCCCTATGCCTTTCATCCAATAGTGGCTCGGTACTGCATTGAGTACAAGAAAAATATGGTGACAACGTCGTATGTCAGTGAGGCCATGACAGATCTCAATGATGCCGCAAAAAATGCAGGGATTCTTATACTCAACGAGATCGGATTGGATCCCGGGATCGATCACATGGAAGCGATGCGAATTATTCATGAAGTTACGGGCGCAGGCGGGGAAATCTCCAATTTTACGTCCTACTGCGGTGGTCTGCCGGCTCCCGAAGCGAATACCAATCCGTTTGGCTACAAATTTTCCTGGAGTCCTCTTGGTGTTCTTCTTGCGGGAAAGAATTCTGCAGAATACAAAATGAATGGAGAAAAAGTCTCAATTTCCTCAGAAGATCTCTTCTTGAACTCCGTTAAAGTCCAAATCGAGGGATTGGGTGATTTTGAGGGCTATCCCAATAGAAATTCTCTCCCCTATATCGACTTATATGGCATTCAGACGACCAAAACTATTCTACGGGGGACATTGAGAAACGTCGGTTGGTGTTCGACTTTGAAAAAGATCGTAGATCTGCATCTTCTCGACCAGGAAGAGAGAGATTGGACTGGATTCACATATGCATCTTTTTTAAGAGAGTTGATGAACAATCCAAATGAACAGAATCTGAGAAGAGCACTCGGTTTGTATCTCAACATCGATGAAAATTCAGAAATTATCGATAGGCTCGAATGGCTCGGATTGCTGGAAGATTCTCCTCTTTCGCAAACGCAGGCATCAGCAATCGATATTATTGGGGACAGGATGTTAGAAAAATTGCAGTATCAAGAGGGAGAGCGGGATATGATTATCTTGCAGCACACATTCGAAGCTGATTATCCAAATGAAAAAAGAGACCGCATTATGTCCACATTGATCGATTTCGGAATTCCTAATGGAGATTCCTCTATGTCGAGAACGGTCGGGCTTCCTCCGGCTATTGGAACCCGCCTTATTCTTGAGGGGGAAATCAACCTTACGGGTGTTCATATTCCTGTCATCCCTGAAATCTATGTGCCCATTCTTACGGAATTAAAAGAAATAGGAATCGAGTTCAAAGAAAAAAGAGAAACCCTTTAATTCCAAAGGATCTCTGTATCCTCATTTCCGTGATTTCAAGAACGAGTTCTCCGTGAAGTGATAAGAAATCACGTTGCGTTTTCCCTTAAGGGGCGGTACCCGGCGCGGAGTTGCGCAAGTGCCGAGAGGAACGATGAGGGAATGGCGTTAAAAATCCGAGTGGAGCGCTTCCACCTTTTCAGATTTTTTCTTATTGATTTTTAATCACATTTTGAACTCGATCTTGAAATCGAGGAAATAGGAATGCTTTCCCTAATTCATTGACAATTATGCTCTATCTCACTATCTTTTAGGAAAGGATATTCTCATGATTCGAAAACCTGCTGTGGCCGGCACTTTTTATCCTTCCAATCCGGAAGAACTGACAGTTATGATCAAGAGTATGGTCGATCTTGAGCGGGAGAAGAGAAAAGCGTTGGCGGTTATCTCTCCTCATGCAGGATTTATCTATTCAGGTCCTGTCGCGGGGGCTCTCTTTTCCTCGGTTCAATTCCCGGGAAAATATGTTCTTGTGGGGCCAAGTCATAGGATGATCAGCTCTAAAGTTGCCATAATGAGATTTGGGACTTGGTCAACACCACTTGGGGATATTCCAGTGGATTCGGAATTGGCTGACCTCATATTGAGTTCTTCGACAATTTTTGAGGAGGATGAAAAGGCCCATCGAAATGAACATTCTATAGAAGTCCAACTGCCCTTTATCCAATATTTTGTGAAACACTTTTCTATTGTTCCTATTTGTATCGGCTATCATATTTCTTATGAAGAACTTGAGGAATTGGGGAGAGCTATTGCCAAAGGGATCAAAAGGTGCGATTCGGAAGCTATGATTATTGCCAGCACAGATATGAGTCACTATGTCGAACAATCCATAGCTAAGAAGCTAGATTTAATGGCCATTCAAAAGATACTAGAGCTCAACCCCAAAGGCCTCTATGATACTGTTACATCCAAAAATATCAGCATGTGTGGATTCCAACCAACTACATCTGCTCTTGTTGCATCAAAGGAACTAGGAGCAAAAACAGCATCTCTTATTAAATACCAGACTTCTGGTGATATTTCCGGTAACTATGATGAAGTCGTGGGTTATGCGGGTGTTTTAATAGAATAACTCCTTCAACATTTCCTTCCAAAGGCAGGAAGCATCCTCACTTCTGTGATTTTTATTTTGTGGAGTTCTGGGAAGATGATGGAGAAATCCGTATCGGAGGACGAGCGGGCATGGTTCATTTCCTTCATGAGGAAATGAGAGCGAGGAACGGAGATCGAGTGAGTTTTCCTCGCTGGGGAAAACGCAACGTGGTTTCTTTTCACTTTACAGAACTCTATAAAAAATCACGGAAATGGAGATGCATACAAATGATTTTTATTATTAGCCACTTAAGCTAAAATTGAGAAAAATCTGCCATGTCTGATGCCGAAAAGATTTACAAAGCGATCTTCAAAGGGAGCATTCCGCCTTCCATCGAGGAAAAATACCAGAAAGTTTTTGAGGTTTTAGCCGCCGGATTTTCCGAAGTCTGTGTTGAGGAATACAAGACTGCGGTTGAAGACATCCATGATATAGAGGCCCTGGAGCTGGCTGGAAGATTTCGGAAAAAGCTGCCGCTTCTTGTCCATGCTTTTGAGATAATGGTCTATATTGCGGAAACGGTTCCGGGCAATCAAAGTGAATTCATCAATTATAAAACACGAAAAATATTTGGATTCCTGTCGATGACGTATGGCGGCTGCAGGTCCACGGTGAAATTTTTAAAGGGTTTGTTTCTCCTTAGGAAAATAAAAAATGTTTGATGTTGTCATTGTCGGATCCGGTCTTTCAGGTGTGGCCGCTGCTTTGGGTTTCATAAAAAAGGGTATCAAACCCTGCATTATAGATGTGGGATCAAAACCAGAAACTTTGCCTCCCATAACAGAGAACTTCTATGAATACAGGAAGACAACAGACAGTTCCTCTCTTATGTTGGGGGAGCGCCTCGAAGGGCTGCATAACCTTCTTCATAAAGATCGTCCTCTTCCCGTTAAGCTCACATCGCCCCGAATGCAGTTTGTGGTTCGTGGGAGCCAGAGTTTTTCACCAACAATAGAAGAGAATTATCGGCTTGTTCAGAGTTTTGCGTCGGGCGGTCTGGCCAATGCATGGGGGGCCGGAGTGTATCGGTATAATAAGAGAGATCTGGACGGATTTCCTGTGAGCGAGTCCGAACTCTCCCCGTATTATGAGGAGATAAAACAAGAGATAGGGATGAGCGGATCCAATGATGACCTTGTCAAGTATTTTGGCCGTGAAGATCGCCTTCAGCATCCGCTTGAGCTGTCGGCCAATGCGGAAAGACTCTATGCAAAATATTCCAGCCATAAGAAAAAACTCAACAGGGAGGGAGTTTTCCTTGGACGACCGAGGCTTGCCGTTCTTTCAGAAGACTTTGGTGAGAGAAAAGCTTGTGATTATTCCAATCTGGAATTTTGGCAGCCCGATCTTTCCTACATTTACACGCCAACTCTGACACTCAAGAAACTCATTAAGGAAGGGAAGGTTATTTATAAAAGCGGATATCTTGCGAAATCATGGACACGGGAAGACAATGTTCTTTTTGTTCATTCGGAAGACATCCGGGATAATAGTATTGTCCAGTTCAGATGCCGGAAACTGGTTTTGGCCGCAGGTGCAGTGAACAGCGCGAGACTCGCACTGGCTTCGAATAGAGATTTTCAGTCAAGGTTAAACCTCTTAGACAATCCTGCCTTACAGTTCCCGCTTATTCTTCTGCACCGTATAGGTTCTCGCCTGGAAACCCGTGCCTTTGGGCTGACACAGCTGAACATAGTGTTTGCTTTTGAGGGGGGACAACGGCCTCTTCAAGGAAGTTTGCTGGAGATCACGTCTCCTGCTCGAGCAGAATTTTTCCAGAATTTTCCTTTTTCAGCCCGGGATAATTTGATTTTTATACGGAATCTGCTGCCGGCCATGATGGTTCTGCAGTTGTTTTTTCCCTCAGCTCCTGAGAATGGTGCGGAGCTCAAACTGAACGCGGATGATAAACTGGAATTACGTGGAAAAGACTTCCCCTTTCAAGGGCAACGGATAAAAAGTGTGCTCAAAACGTTTCGAAAGCTGGGGGCTTACTCCTTTCCATCTCTGGTAATCAAGGTGCCAAATGGTTTTGGAATTCATTATGCGGGGACTCTGCCAATGGTGTCCAAACCGAATCGATCTTATACGTGCAGCCCGAATGGTGAATTGTATGGGGAGCCTGGTGTCTTTGTGGCGGATGCCTCTGTGCTGCCCGTTTTGCCTGCTAAAAACTGTTCGTTCTTTGTCATGGCTAATGCGATGAGGACTGCAGATTATATGTCTTCTGTTTTATCGGGTGAATTATGACGACAGTTTTGATATCCGGCGCCGATGGATTTATTGCCCAGCACGTAGCGGCAAACCTCAGTACTCTTGGCTGTCGGTTGATCGGAGTCTCCATTGAGAAAAAAGAACTCAATTATTTTGATTCCGTCTATGAGGGGTACCTGACATCTCCGTTAAAAGATGTATTTCAGCACGAAGATATCGATGTCTTCATCCACTGTGCGAATCACATGGGGGCAGATGAGTTTCGGATCAACGTTGAAGGAACACGCTGCTGGGCCGAGCAGGCTAAGGAAAATGGGGTGAACACCCAGATCTTTATCAGCTCTCTTTCTGCCAGAAAGGATTCGGTGTCATCCTACGGTCAAGCCAAATTTGAAATTGAAAAATGGTTTATTGCAAACAAACAATTCGTCTGTCGATTTGGCCTTGTAGCCGGCGGCGGTGGCCTT
>JAUWVG010000111.1 GCA_030617525.1 Candidatus Aminicenantota bacterium
AAGTTATAAAATATAATTTACTATTATATTATATAATATAATATTATAAAATTCTAAATAAATGGAATTAAAAGGAGCGCAAATGAAGAAAAACGCACAAGCCAAAATTGCAGCGTTAGCACTTTTTGTTCTGGAAATGGAAAATCTCTCTTTTGGATTGGCGAATAACTTGTTATTATAATGTCGAGAGGAGGTCTGGATGACCGAAAAAAAGAAACAGTTTAAAATTCGTGCCTTCACGGCCATGATGATGTTGTGGTCCTTTGTCCTGGAATCCATATCCGGTATTGTTCTATATTTTGTGCCTCCCGGGCGAGTGGCCAACTGGATGAACTGGAAGCTCTGGGGGCTGACTAAACACGGCTGGGGGGCGGTTCACACCATTCTGGGATATGTCTTTTTGATATTCGCCCTTCTTCATATTTACTTCAACTGGAAACCCATCCTCAGCTATATAAAACGAAAGATTAAGGGAGGCCTGCGCATGAGAGCGGAGATGACTGTATCTGTCGTGGTCACACTGCTTATCACGGTGTTGACAATTGCCAGCATTCCGCCTTTCAGCTCGATCATGGACTTAGGGGAATCTCTAAAAAATTCCTGGGAGGACAACAGTAACCAGCCTTTTATGCCGCATGCCGAGCTTCTAACTCTGCAAGAATTCACCCGGCAGGTGGACATTCCTCTGGATGAAGCATTAAATATCCTGCGGGCAAAGGGTGTTGAGGTGGATGATCCTGGTGCTGTGGTGGCGGATATTGCTGAAAAAAACGGTCTATCGCCGTCCGAAATATATGCGTTCCTCCGTTTCGACCTGCCCGAGGAGGGAAAACAGAAGATTGACAGCAGGGTAACAGGCACACAAGGCAGAGGTGTGGGGGCAGGTGGCGGAGGATTCGGGAGGAAAACCATCGAACAGATTGCCGTTGAATTGAATGTGCCGATTGAAAAAGTGATGGTCATTCTCAAAGAGGCGGGTATCGACGCGAAAAAAACAGATGCCATCCGGGATGCGGCCGAAAAAAACAACAGGAGAGCTGTTGATTTAGTAAATCTGATCAGGGAAAAGGTCGGTATTCAGGAAAGGTAAGTTTCAACCGTTAATAGGTGGAGGCGATGAGCGCTGCACCGAGGGCGACAACCATCTGAGGTTCTTCAGGGCGCTTAATAGTCCTTCTCAACTTGTCTTCCAAGAGCGCATGAAGACAGTCATTCTTTGCGCCTCCTCCAACGAATAGAAAGTCCTCTTCAAGAGGGATTTTGGCAATCATGGCATGCAGGCGGGTGGCTATAGAGACATGTAAGCCCAGTGCGATTTCCTCTTTAGATTTTCCGGATGTGATGAGAGAAATTACTTCGGATTCGGCAAACACCGTGCACATGCTGCTGATGGTAACGTAATCTGACGCCGCCAGGGCCGTTTGAATGAATTTTTCGATGTCCATACTGAATGTCTGGGCCATAAATTCTAAAAATTTTCCTGTTCCTGCGGCACACCTGTCATTCATTTCAAAGTCAACAACAGTTCCTTTGTCATCCATGAAAATCAATTTCGAGTCTTGACCTCCCATATCGAGAACTGTTCTACACGACGGAAAAAGATGGTGTGTGCCTTTGGCACAGGCTTTGATTTCAGTCACTCGATGAGCCCCAACATTGGCGCTGACGAGGTGTCTTCCGTATCCAGTGGCAACAACAAGAGAATTCTCAAAACGTGTGAGAGATTCTTTTACCCGGGGGAGAGGGTCGTGGCCTGTTTCAAAAATTTCTGAATGTTGAACCTTTCTGTCAACGATCTGAATAATTTCCGTCGTTCTTGAACCGAGATCGATCCCGACAAAACTGTTCATGGCTAATCCATCAATAGCTCGGCAAAGGCCTCTATCCGCGTGCGAATCTGCCCGATGTCTTCCTGAGAATAATCTGTTACGATCTTTATGGACGGAATCCCAATTTTCTTTAGGGACTTCTCAACAATTTTTGCTTCCACATTGTATGTGTGACAGTATTGAAGAATACTCTGTACAACTCCCTTGACATTGTAATCCTTGATAAGTTTCTGGATGTTTTCTATGCGCTCGGAATTAGGAGAAAAACAGGCACAGTCAATCCCGAAATACCGGTCGGCCACAGCCTTCATCATTTCATCCAGATCGTTAAGATCTTCATTGACGAGGTCACGGAAGTACCTGAGACCTGTACAGGACTCATCGGCTACAATTTGCAGCCCCGAGTTTTCGACGATGTGATGAACTTTGGCGTATCCCATAGGGGAAGGAGAGCCTGCAAGCAGTATTTTTTTACCTTGTTCACTGTAAGCTGAAATACCTTTATCCACACGCTCCTGGAGTTCTTCAATGAGTGCCTGAGTGTCTTTGATGAAGGCATGGATGTCTTGATTCATGGAAACCTGAGCAACCAATAGGGCATCAAGGCCCGAGATGGGAGGGGCGTCCAGCTTTCTGAATTCATCTATTTGCTGGAGGGCAGACCTTTTCTGATTGACGAGTTTGATAGTCTCCAGCAGTCCATCCGCTGTCACCGTAATACCGGAGAGCTCTTCAACCATACCCTTGAATCTATAGACTTCCTCAAGCCAAAGATTGCGATCGGCTTCATTTCTTCTCTGGGGAACCTCCATGACTTTCATCCCCAGGAGATCCCAGGTTTTTTTCTTTGCGTCACAGGTCGTTTCCCCTACGGCAAAATCTTCGAGAGAGGCATATGGGCATGTCTTACTGAGGGCCATCCCGAATGTGGAGCGGATCAAAGGGCAGATATCACGGGGAAAGAGTTTATCGGCATACGATACAGCCCATCCCGAACCTCCACACAGGGGGAGGGGAAGAACTCCGGCAGCCAGTGCAATTTCATCCGGAACAAAGATACAAAACGTCCCGATCATTTTGCCGCCGTTCTTGCGGAACTCAAGAATTTCCGCTACACGTCCGGAATGACTGGAATGAAATGAACGGTCGAAACGGTCCATGGTTTTGGGGCGGTTCTGTTGAGAAAGATGTGTTTTTTTGTGGAGGCTGGACATGTCCTGGATCAGTTGGTCGTGAAGCTCGAGGTCCATACCGAGCTCTGTCCACATTTTCCTGAAATTATCCACTCATCCGCTCCTTATTGTTTTTCTTCTTCTGTTTTCATGCAAATTGGGATTTATAACAGAGGTAGTAGCCAATGTCAATGACACCGGCGATATCGGGCTCCTCGACTTCTTTATAAAAATATATACAATGGAACTCAAAGGTATTTTATGGAAAGTCTTCATGTTGTTCTCCATCAGCCGGAAATCCCTCAAAACACCGGCAATATTGCACGAACATGTGCGGCTGTAGGAGCCAAACTTCATCTGATTAAACCACTTGGATTTTCCACGGAAAACCGGTATTTGAAACGTGCAGGCCTTGATTACTGGCATCTTGTCGATGTACTCTACCATGAAAGCCTTTCTGAATTATTCAAACAATATCCGTCTGGAAGCTTTGTTTTTCTGACCAAAACAGCATCACAATCCTACGATAAGATTCATTTTAACGGTGATATTTTTCTTATTTTTGGGAGTGAGACAAAAGGTCTGCCGGGACCATTGCTTGCTCAAAACAAAGACAGGTGTTTCAGAATCCCTATGGTAAGAGAAGCACGGTCGCTCAACCTTTCCAATGCCGTCGCCGTTGTTGTTTATGAAGTGCTCCAACATCATGGATTTTTAGGGCTGGAAATTTCCGGAGACAAGGCTGGATTGAAAAATTAGAGTTTGGCCACGGCTTCTTTTATGGCCTCCTCCAGTGCAGAACCTCGGAGATTTTTTGCGATGATCTTTCCATCGGCGTCTATAAGAAATGTTGATGGGATGGAGTCGATGGAATACATGCGGGCCAGTTTATTCTGCCCTCCCTTTCCATCATAATACTGCCGCCAGGTCATGCCGTTGTCCTCTATGAATCTCAAAAATTTGTTCTCGTTTTGGTCCAAGCTGATGCCGATAATCTCAAATCCCTGGTCATG
Source organism: Candidatus Aminicenantota bacterium (assembly GCA_030617525.1). Lineage (GTDB taxonomy): Bacteria > Acidobacteriota > Aminicenantia > Aminicenantales > Aminicenantaceae > JAUWVG01. Next base: position 4,015 of record JAUWVG010000111.1, read on the forward strand.
ATACTTATTATAGGCCTTTACGATGTTTGGCATTTCATCTACGCAGGGAGGGCACCAGGTTGCCCAGAAATCGATGAGAACAACTTTGTTTTTGAACTGGTCGAGAGAGAGGGGTTTACCGTTTATGTCATTTGCCTGAAAATCAGGAAATTCGACGCCTACTCTGAGTTTTAGTGAGAGGAGAAAAGCGTCAGCTTCGGCAGCAGAATCAGAGGAGGGATACTCTTTTTTCAGTTGAAGAAAGGTTTTGTGGGCTGTTTCTTCATCTTTCAGGACTTCCTGGAACAGCTTGCCTTTCCAGAGCATAAATTCAGCGGCATCATCCGATTTCTGGTTCTTGTATTTAACAATGAGTCTGTCGAATTCCAAAATTTCTTCTGCCAGGTCTTTTTTCGTCAGCTTCCCTTCACCTAATTTAACGTTGATTTTTTGAATGAGGGCGGAAAGATCTTCATTAACAGAATTATTGATGTCCTGCAGGGCAAAAACCGAACTCAAAAAAAGACAAACAAAAAAAGCTAAAAGAATATTTCGAAGTACTATATTTGGCATGTTTATTATCCTAATCCTATAAGATAACTGTAGTCTTAATAATAGCAGAATATTCCTATTTGAGCAACTGTTTCGTTCTTATTTGTGTTTCTGCTAAGGTGAGAGGGAAGTCTGGGCCGCAGTGTTCGATTTTTATAGACGCCACGCAGCTGGCAAAGCATCCGGCTTTAAACAAGCCATATCCATGACTTAAAGAATAAATGATACCTGCGGCATACGTGTCTCCGGCTCCTGTGGAATCGAGAACATCTGTCTTATAGGGGGGGATAATAGTGAATTCTGAACCATCATATATCACCGAGCCCATTTCGGCCAGTGTGATGATCACCACTTCAGGTCCCCACGATTTAATGATTTTTGCAGGGGTTTTATAATCTTTTCTTGGATCGATTCCTGTTAGAACCTGGCACTCCATTTCGTTAGGTTTAAAGACATCTGACAGAGAGGCAATCTCTTCTATATCCTCAGTTTTTTTATGGAAAATATTTCCTTCTGAATGAAACCGGATTAAACCCTGTGGATCGACGAAAATTTTGGCTTGAGTTGTGTTTTTGATGTGTTTTATGTATTCGAGATCAATTTCCATGAGGATGGGTCCAAAAAGAATCCAGTCTGAAGAGGCTAGTTCTTGAGGAAAGATATCGATATTTCCTGCATCGCCAAGGATATTAAGGGTACGGCTGCCTTTTTCATCGGTGTAAATAAGTTCGAATCCACCCGACTGTTCCGATTCTTCCACAGAAAAATGGATATTGTAGAACTCCATCTGGCTTTTAAACTGTTTAATAAAATCTGTCCCAATACGTCCAACAAGGGTAACGTCCACTCCGAGCTTGGAGAGTGCCAGACAGGCATTTGTCGAACATCCCGACAGCACTCTGCCATCAGATTTGAGATGAAGCGTTGTGATCGAATCAAATACAGGATTACCGACGCACGTGATCATCAGGTGTTTTTTCGACGTTTAAGTACTCTTTGAGCAAACAGCAGGCGATGAAAACTGGTCATAAAGGATAGAGCGCCGACTATAATCAGAGCATATGTGAGTATATTATTTCCCGGGAAAACATATTCGAGAACAGAGCCGAGAATGATGATGAACAGCTTTTGCAGCCTCCCAAAAAAGCCAACGGCCATGTTTTCGATTTTACCTATCGCTTCGGCAGCTTCCCGCGTGTAACTGGCTATAGTCATACCAAAGAGGGCGACAAGACACCACACCGGATGCACAATTCCAGAGAGGGCGATGCCGATCAGAATGAGAGCTTCTCCGTAGCGGTCAAAGACATGGTCGAGGATTCCTCCGAAACTCGTGCCTAAATTACCGGCACGGGCTGTGGCGCCGTCGAGCATGTCCGTAAAGATGGTCATTACGATCATGAGGACACCGAGTAGAATATGCCCCCTCCAGAAAAAGAGTCCTGCACCTGCAGCACACAGAAATGAAGATATTGTAAGAACATTCGGAGTGAGCCCCAATGTCAGACAGACCTTTCCAAAAGGAAAAGAAAAAGTTTCGTAGAGATTTCTCCATCTCTGCTGTGCTTGTACTATTCGATCTTCCAATATTCTATCAGGCATCCTATCGCGTATTAAAATCTTCTCCTTTGATTTCTTATGCTAATGTCTTTGGCATCGAGAGCCCACATGCCCCGGCCGTGAGTGGCGATGACGATGACGTTATCTCTTGGATGGATGACCAGGTCCTGAACATAGACCGTGTGCAGGTTGCCGCCAAGTACGTCCCATTTCTTGCCTCCGTCTTTTGTGACGTAGACTCCAACGTCTGTGCCGACATAAAGGATATTCCGATTCGACGGATCCTCAACGATGACGTTGACAGGTCCGAGCTTGATATTCCCTGAGATGCTCTGCCAGGTTTCACCGAAATCCGTTGATTTCCAGATATAGGGTGCAAAGTCATCATCTCGTTTGCCGTTTTGAGTCATGTACACCGTTCCCTGATCATATCGGGAGGCGGCGATCCGGCTGACCCATTTGCGGTAGGGCAGGCCCTTTATGATTTCCTTCCATGTCTTGCCGCCGTCCTTGGTGACATGGACCTTGCCGTCGTCGGTGCCGCAGTAAATAAGATTGGAGTTTTGAGGAGATTCGGAGATCGAGAAGATGGTTTGGTAGGGGATATCGCCCAATTCCTCTTTGATGTTATAGCTCATATTCGGGCTGATCCGTTCCCAGACATCTCCCTGAAACCGGGATCGGTAGAGGTATTGGAGGCCAAGATACACCGTGTCCGGATGGTTGGGGGAGAGAACGATAGGCGCCAGCCATTGGCCGCGAAGATACTCCAGTCCTGGCTCCTGAGGAGGAAAAATGCTTTTAGAATATTGCCGGCCGGATTCGCTGATTTCGGTACGCGAAATGTGGCCGTAGAATCCTGCCGAATACACGAGGCTGGGATTCCGCGGATCGATAGCATGGGTGGATCCTTCCCCACCGGGGGCTCTTTCCCATTCGACGGCGGCGAATCCGTTAGCGGTTCTAGTCACGACACCCCTGAAGCTGCCGTGATCCTGCATGGAGCCGTACACGCGGAACGGTGTGCCCATGTCAAAAGAGACATTGAAGAACTGGCAGAGAGGCAGGTTGTTCAGGAACTGCCGCCAGGTTTTTCCTTT
>JAUWVG010000405.1 GCA_030617525.1 Candidatus Aminicenantota bacterium
GTGATATTCAATCATCAGAGAATCACTCCCCACCCATTCACACCTCTTGGGGCCTGGCCTTCCTAACTTGACTAATTTTTCGTATGTCATCCTTGGAGTATAAAACTATTCCAAAATAATTTCCATTTTGGATCTTACTGAATAAAGTCTGACGTAACAATAATAAGTCAAGTTAGGAAGGCCAGGCCCCAATATTTATTTTTGGGGAGGGATTGGATATAATAAAAGGCTCTTGAAAGAATTACTTTTTGCCGGGGGATGTCTTATTCTTTTTCTTCTCTATCTCTTGGGAGAAAAAGTATATCTTGCTTCCAAAATCAAGAAAATCCCTCTTCGCATCTGTATCACCGGAACGCGGGGAAAATCTACCGTCACCCGCCTCATTGCCGGAATACTCAGAGAAAATGGCCGGAAAGTCCTGGCTAAAACGACTGGATCCCGTCCTGTTATGATCTTTCCGGATGGGAGTGAAAAGGAGATACAAAGACAGGGCCGGCCGTCCATAAATGAAGGGAAGGATGTTTTAAAAGCCGCCACTCAAATTGGAGCACAGGCTCTCGTTGTAGAGATGATGGGTATCCGGCCTGAAACGATGCGCGTCGAGTCAAACCGGCTGTTCCAACCCCATATCATGGTCATAACAAATGTCCGTCTCGACCATCAAGAACAGATGGGGACGTCGAGAGAGAACATTGCCGCCAGTTTTGCTTCAGCCATTCCCAAACAGTGTTTGGTATTTACCCCTGAAAAAGAGTTCTTCCCAGTGTATGAAGAGATAGCCTGCAGGATGAACTCCAAGATCTTGAGAGCCCCCGGGAAAAACAACAATAAGAGTGTAGAGAAAGAAAGTTTCGAGACCTTCACCAAAAGCGACATTCAGCTGACTCTTTCTTTGGCGGAATATTTGGATATCGACAGGCATATGGCCCTTTCAGGGATAAAGAAGAGCCGGAGTGATATTGGGAGCTTAAAGGCCTGGCTGTCCACAGACAGCTCGTTGCCGAAAGTCTCCTGTTTCATCAGTGCTTTTGCAGCCAATGAGCCCGAATCGACCGGCATGATTCTCGATTATTTAAAAAAGAAGGACGTATTCAAAGGCAAAAAGCGAATTGCCCTTCTCAGTTTCAGAAAGGACAGAGGTGAAAGGACTCTTCAATGGATTCGAGCTCTTGAGGAAGGTTTTTTGTCTGAGTTTGACAGAATCTTTCTGTTGGGGGAACATGCCGGTGTGGCCTTCAAAAAAATTACGTCTGCTTCCAAAGGGCAGGATTTTGTCGCTCGAACCAATGGCTCTCCAGAAGAGATTACATCGGATGCTGTTTTTCAGGATGAAGAATCCGTCGTAGTGGGGATGGGGAACATGGTCGGCCTGGGCCATTCATTGGTCCAATACTGGGATACTATTGGAGAACCCTGTGATCTTTGAAACACTCTTGATCGGCATTCTTGTTGCCGTTCTGTATGTCGAAATTATGGATATCTATCCTGGGGGAATCATTGTTCCGGCCTATTTTGCTCTCTATCTGGATTTGCCTCTAAGGATCTTAGCCACGCTGCTCATTGCTGCCCTCACTCTTTTGACCTACAGGATGTTATCCCGCATGTTTATCCTCTTTGGGAAGAGACGGTTTGCCATACTTATCCTGCTGGGAGTGGTTTGGGCACAATTGTGGAGTCTTGTCTTTCCTGTTTTATTTGTCTCATCCCTTGAACTTAAAGCCATCGGTTGGATCATTCCCGCGCTCCTGGCCAACAATCTTGAGAAGCAAAAAATCGTTCCCACTGTTGCCTCTCTTTTTATTGTTTCTATTGTGACCTACTTTCTCGTCAGGCTTGTAGGATGGATTTTTTATTGAACAGACATCAGCGGTTCATACTTGTTCTTTTTGTTGTGAGTCTTCTCTTTTTTTTCTTCGCTAAAATTCTACCCGTTGGGGACAAAAATCTACAGACAGCCAATATGATCCAAGCGTCCGAAATCATGAGAGAGGCCATATCCACTCTGTCCATGTGTCTGGCAGAAAAAAACCAGGAAATAAATCAAGAATTTGACATCAACGGTACCGGACTTATTGGTATAGAAAATTCTCCCATCACCACAACTCTTGGAAGTTTAGAAGCCAAGAGGACGACAACCAATCCAAATATGGGAGCTCTTGTTGTTCATCTTCTCTATGAGGCAGGAGTGAGAGAAGGCGATGCTGTCGCCGTAGGGGCTTCCGGTTCTTTTCCCGCGATGATTGTTGCGGTGATGTCTGCGGCCAAAGCTATGGGTGTTAATCCCATAATCATCTGTTCACTCGGTGCATCACAATGGGGTGCCAATAGACCGGATTTTCATATCCTCAAAATGCTCGAATGCCTGTCGTCTGCCGGAGTTTTTGATTTCCGGCCTGCAGCGGTCTCTCTGGGGGGAGAGAGAGATGTAGGAGAAGGGATGCCTGATGAAACAAAAGAACTTCTTATCAGGGATATCGAGGACAGTGGGATTTTGTTTATGCAGGAAGAGGACCTGCCGGACAACGTCCGGACAAAGATTCAGATTTATGAAAAGCATGCAGGTGAAAATGGAATAAAAGGATTTATCAATATTGGCGGCAGCTGGGCAAATATCGGCACGAGTTCTGAAATACTGAATCTCAAGCCAGGCCTTGTGAAAATCAGTAAAATCCCTCCGGTTGAAAGCAGGGGACTTGTTTTTGAGATGGCCGACCGGCATATTCCGGTGGTTCACCTCTTATATATAAAGGGGCTGGTCGAGTTTTACGGTCTGCCATGGGACCCGAAACCTCTGCCAGAGGTTGGTAAGGGCCTAGTTTACCAGAAGGTCGTTCAGGATCATCCTCTTTTTCTTTTGCTTGCTGCGGTGTATCTTTGTGTGATGGTTTTTCTTTTAGCCTGGTTTAAGATTACAAAGAAGATAATTTAGCCTGAATTATTCATAAGACACCTGTTATTGACAAGTATCATGTAATCGCGAGCGTAGCAATCTCATTTGTAGAGATTACCACGTCGCAAGGCTCCTCGTAATGACAGTGTGATCTTGTCATCGCGAGTACTGCGAAGCGATCTTATGTCTCTGCGGAAGCATATTTCCAGGGGAATAAAAATATTCAAAAAAAACTTGACACAGGTGTGCCTAAACAGTATATTGTGTATATCCATTAGACACACTGGAGGACAAAAAACTAATGTTTATTGTTGTTTCGCCGCTGAATCCGGAACCGATGTACAAGCAGGTAACCGATCAGATAAAGGATGCGATTGCGGACGGAACGATACATCCGGAGGAAAAATTGCCATCGATTAGAGAAATGTCAAAGGAGCTGAAAATTAGCATCATCACCATCAAAAGAGCCTATGCGGATTTGGAAAGTGACGGATTTATATACACTCGAACGGGAATGGGCTCTTTTGTGGCCAATGTCAATAAAAACACATTAAGAGAAGGCA
>JAUWVG010000053.1 GCA_030617525.1 Candidatus Aminicenantota bacterium
TAGAACACAGAGATGCCCGTACGGTAAGCCAGAGTTCTTTGGTGCCTTCAGGAAAGCCGAATTTTTCCGGCAGCAGCAACTCCAGCCACAACCGTAGTGAAAACCATCCAGACAATAAACCCAAGAGTGAATTCATAAATAAAATACGTACTTCGTATGGAGAACTGGCCGCCGATATCCTTCCACAGAGATGGAATGTCAACTGGACAGAAAGTGTCGAAGATTTGAAGGTGAAGATTTTTGGTGAGGGATTTGAGACCATCACTCCGGAAAGTGTCTCACTCTCAAACGGGTCTTTATCCCTAACTCAGACAGGATTCGAGATAGGGGATGTGTTCCTCCAAGTCACATTCGCAAAACGCGATGCGATCACCCTTGTAGATAATCCGGTTATGGACGCCGCCTATGAGATGCTGGTTTTTGGAACGTTGGCCGGAGGTGAACCGTTCGTGCTGACGGACACCATCTTTCTCAGCAGGAATATAAAGACGGGTGAACTGGCGGCAGAAATTCGGCCGGACAAATGGAATATTGCCTGGACTGATAGCCAGGACGATGTTTCTGTGAAGATAAGCGGCCTTGGTTTTTTGGAGGTTGTATTTTCCTCCATCCGGATGAGCGGGCCGAAGGGTGAAATCAAACCCCACAGCTTTGAACTTGGGGGCACCTACTTTACGGCATTCTTTCTACAAAAGGATGCGATCGGCCTTCTGGAAAATCCCAAAAGAGACGAAACCTATGAGATCGGAATTGCCTTTACTTCAGGAGTCATACCATATTCTATGTCATATACCATCACTATCAATGGCTCTAAAAAAAATGGGGATTATGCGGTTAATATAAGTCCGGGTAAATGGAATGTGAACTGGGTAGACAGCACGGATGAACTCTCGGTAAAAATTTCCGGTGGAGATCCTGCGGCTGTGGAAGCTGGTTCCATCACTATGACTGGACCGAACGGGACAGTAATCTCACCTTCGGACACAGAGATAGAAGATGAAAATTTCTTTGCCAAGTTCAAAAGAAAAGAAGCTATCGGCCTTATCGACAGCCCGGAATCCGGAAATTCCTATACGGTTACGTTCAATTTTACGGCTGGTGGGCAGGTCTACAGTTTTGACTTTTCCATCTTGGTGAACGGCAAGAAAAAATAGTAAGTTTTTCGAGTGGTCCGAATTTAGTTGAAACGCCACTTTGGAAATATTCGAATAGAATTATTCTCCTTCACACTTATTGACAAAATCTTCACACTTCCTTAACGTTTAAGTAAAGGCGCAGTGGTATGTTAATAAGGGGAATATTCTATCTTCATTTGAAACGATATGCTTGAGAATTTAAAGCTTGCCGTTAAAAGACAGAAAAAACTGATTATAATTTTCCTGCTGACCATTTTTGTCCCCTCCATCTCACTCAGTATCTTCGGCATCAGGGCCATACGGAACGAAAGATTCCGTATGGCCAAACAGATTGAGAATGAGCACAGAAGAGCAGCGGAATTCTTGAAATCTCAGATTAGCGCTCAATTCAAAGAACTTGGCTCTATCCTTCAGAATCTGGCCCAATCGACCGCTTTTTTGCAGCGGGATGATGCTGGAATTAAAAATCTTTTTGAAACTAAACTTGATGAGAATCCTTTGGTTGATCAAGTATTTGTTGCTTTTGAAAAAGAAGAAGTCTGGTTCCCATTATTCCAGCCAATTCCCAGCGATATACTCTATTCTTCCAGCCCGGCCTCAGAAGGAATCCAACAGTCAGGACAGAAAAGAGCTGAAGCCTATGAATTCAAAGATAGAAATTACACAAGAGCCATCTCTCTATACAGAAGCCTTGCTGATCAGTCTCCGGACACAAACTTCAAAGCACAGATGGAGTCTTATGTATCCAGGTGTTTGGAAAAGGCCGGAGACTACGCAGGAGCCATTCAGAACTACCAGAAAATTTGTGAGGTTTATCCTGACAGCACGTCTTTGGACGGAATGCCGTTTTCCCTTAAAAGCCAGTTACAGATAGCGAGCTGCTATCAAAAATTGGGCGAACTTCAGTTTTCGTTACAAACTTCCTTAGATCTATACAAAGATATTCTTAATATGCGCTGGCGGCTTAAAGGAGCTCAATTTAAAGCCTATGCTGATCTTGTAGAGGGTGCCATAAGCGATATTCTTTCTGAAAATCAGTCCAACCTGTCTTTCAAAGATTATAATGAGGAATTTAAGCAGTTTAAAAATCTGTATCAGGAGAGGTGCGAGCAATGGTTGGTTATCAAAGACATCGGACAGAATATTATTCCTGAGCTTCGAGGTGAAAAGGCTTTATCCACATACCGGCCTATTCCTCTTCAATACCACAAGACCTTAAACGAAAGGACTTTTCTTTTATCTGCTGTCCAGATTCTTGACTCATCTGAAACCCGTCCTGTTGGCCTCCTGGGTGCCAAGGTCAGAGAGCCATACCTTATTGAGCATGTTTTACCCGAGGCCATCGAGAACTCTCAGTTCATAAATGCTTCGAATGTTGCCATCTCCCATCTTTCTGGAAAAATATTATTCGGAGGAAGGAATACCTCGGAAGATCCAACAACAGCTACGGAATTTTTCGAGGATAATTTTCCTCCTTGGAAGATAGAAGTATTCCGAAGCGAAGGAGAAGCACTAGGGGTATTGGATATTAAGCGCAATTTTTATTTTTGGACCATCCTTACTTTGGTTATCGTTCTCATTTCAGGCTCTGTCCTTATATCCAGGACCATTGCCCATGAGATGGTAGTCCTCAAACTCAAATCTGATTTTGTCTCTTCGGTGTCCCATGAATTTAAAAGCCCCCTCACATCGATTAAGGCCTTAGCTGAAAGATTACGGGATGGGAAAGTCAAGGATTCCGACAGGATGAATCAGTATTTTTCCGTGATCACCCAGGATGCGGACAGATTGATACGTTTGGTCAGGAATATCCTGGATTTTTCGAAGATCGAGGAAGGAAAGAAAGAATATGAATTTGTGGAAACCGATATGGCCCAGTTGGTGACGCAGCAGATAGAATCTTTTAGAAGAAGTGAATTCGCTAAAGGATTAGAGATCCAGATCCGAATCTCAGAGGACATTCCTCACCTGGATGTGGATAAAGAAGCCTTTTCCCAAGCCCTCAATAATCTTCTGGATAATGCCGTGAAATTTTCATCAGACAGAAAAGAGATTGAAGTCAATCTTAAAAAGGAAAACACGAGTGTTTTTATAGAAGTTAGAGATTGGGGAATCGGGATTGCTCCTCCGAATTTGGACAAGATTTTCGACAAATTCTATCAAGTGCGCAACACCCTCCAGCAATCGGTCAAGGGAACGGGTTTGGGATTGACTCTTGTCAAGCATACGGTCGAAGCTCATGGGGGGAGGATCGTTGTGAGGAGTCGGGTTGGGGAAGGAAGCATATTTTCTATTATTCTTCCAACTCAGAGAAAAGAAAAGTGAGGTGAATATGCCCAAAGAGATCCTTATCATAGAAGACGAGCAGGGAATTTTGATGAGCCTCAAGGATGAGTTTGAGTTGCAAGGATATGTCGTTCACACAGCAAAGGATGGAGAGAGGGGATTGGAATTAGCAAGAGAACGGAAGCCCGACCTCATCATATTGGACATCATGCTTCCGGTATTGGATGGATATGAGGTGTGCAAGAGGCTGAGGATGCAAGAGGATACAACTCCAATCATCATGTTGACCGTCAAGGATAAAGAGGTGGATAAGGTTTTAGGTTTGGGACTGGGGGCCGATGACTATGTGACAAAACCTTTCAGCTTCCCCGAGTTGACTGCCCGGGTAAAAGCGATCTTTCGAAGAACAGAAGAGCATGTGAAAGGTTTAACTAGATACAGTTTTGGGAATATCGAACTGGATTTTGAGAAATACGAGGCAAAAAAAGGAGGGAAAAAACTGGATTTGACAACGTTGGAATTCCATATGCTGAAGTTTTTTATCCAGAATAAGGGGAAGGTGATCTCAAGGGATGGTTTTCTGGACAGAATCTGGGGAGAAGATAATGTTTCTGTTTCCTATCGAACTGTAGACACCCATATTGCCAACATCAGAAAAAAGATCGAGGAAGACCCAGCCAGTCCGAAGCACATCCTCAGCATCCGCAGCGCCGGCTATAAATTCGTCGATTGAAAATGACTTCATGAAACTTCAAAATTTCTTAACACTTCCTGAACACATCGGAACGGAAAAAGCACTATCTTGAGACTGATGATACAAAAAGGAGGAACCCAATGAGAAGCGAAAAAAAGATTTTTTCCGCATTTTTTCTTACCACACTCTGTCTGCTCTTTGTGTTCGGGAATTCACCATCCCAGGAATCGGCCGCAGAAATCTTCGAGAAAGCTTTTTATTATGAAGACGTTCAAGGAGATCTCCAGAAAGCCATCGAACTTTATGAACAGATCTTAAAGCAGTTCCCAGGAAATCGAGAAATCGCAGCCAAAGCCCAACTCCATATCGGCCTCTGTTACGAAAAATTGGGTCTCCAGGAAGCCCAAAAAGCTTTTCAGAAGGTAATCGACAGCTACCCCGAGCAAGCAGAAGCTGTAAAACTTGCCAAGCAAAAACTGGCCATGCTTTTAAAAGAAAAGACTCTCATTGAAAAAGAAAAAAAAGAGTTTAGAATTACTAAGATTCATACTGAAAAAAGGAGAGAAGGATACTTTTCGCCGGACGGAAAAAAGTTGGCCTTAGCTGATTATGGAAATCTTTGGATTCGGGATATTTCGAGTGGCAAAGAAGCACATCTCGTGGATGACTCTTCCTTGATACTAGATTTATTCTGGTCACCAGATAGTAAAACCATTGCCTATGTTAATCTTGACTGGAAAGTGATAGTTGTTTCTGTAAAGGGAGGCCCTTCAAAAACAATCATTACGCCGGATGATGAGTTCTTAAAAGCCGGAAATGTTGTCTATCCTTCAGGTTGGACTGCTGACAGTAACAAACTTGTATTCCGGGACACATCCAAGGGCTTATTTACCATACCAGGAGATGGAGGAAATTGGGAAGAAATCTTAAAGTTTTCAAGCCCCAAAGAGGCAAAGAAAAGGATAAACGAAAATATGGCTTTATCTCAGGACGGAAAATTCATCGCTTATGATTCTAAAAAAAACGATAACACAGATATATACATTATGCCTGTGGGCAGCAAAGAATCTGTTCGGGTCACGTTTGATTCCGCAAGCGATAGTTGGCCCAGATGGTCTTATGACGGCAAGTGGCTTGCATTTAATTCAAAAAGAAGCGGTGACTCAGAAATCTGGGTAGTAAGAATAAGTTCAGATGGCAAGCTAGTAGGCAAGCCTATGCAAGTTACCAGAGAGGAGGCAACTAATGGAGCCTGGACGCACGAGGGGAACATTTCTTTTATGACAAGTGAAAGCACTGTCCATATTTTTTCAGCTAATATGGATGGAAGTGAAGAAATTCAACTGACAAAACTCAAAGGAGCAAGTTATCCACGCTGGTCCCCTGATGGAAAGAAGATTATTTTTGTCAGATGGGATAGATTAACGGGGAATAGAGCTATATGGACAATCTCTTCTAAAGGCGGGGAAGAAAATCGAGTCACTAGTGGAGAATTTCCTGTCTGGTCTCCGGATGGGAAATTGATAGCCTATAATGCACTCGCCAGACGTTTTCCGTTTAAGGCAGTATTATCAATTATCCCAGCAGAAGGAGGGCAACCAAAAGAATTGATGAGCTATGACGGATTCCTCAGAAACCTTGACTGGTCTCCAGATGGAAAATATATTGCTTTCTCGTATTCAAGAAGAAAAGATATTAAAAATCCTATACCTGACTCAAGATTAGATAATGAAGATATTTATATCATTCCAGCAAAAGGCGGGGTACCGGAGAGAGTAACCCAAATGGATAAAATGGGATTCCAGTTCACATCGCCTCGCTGGTCTCCGGACGGAAAAAAGATTGCCTTTAGGTCTCTCGGAAAAGGGGAACCAATCGGAATATGGATAATAGATAGTGATGGCAGAAATCCAAAACAAATCTCCCAGGAATTAGGTGGGTGGGAAATAGCCTGGTCAAATGATGGAAAATATATTATTGGCTCCAAGCATACTAAAGAATCAAAAGACCACTGGTTAGCGGATCACAAACTCTACAGAATCACTGTTAAAAGTGGAAAACTTGAGGAATTAAATGGAATGGGACAAATGGTTGATGTCTCCTTAGATGGGAAAAAAGTAGTCTATTCAAGATTCTCTGGATTCGAAAAAGCATTTTGGCTGGCAGAAAATTTCCTGCCTGAGAAAAAATAATCCCGATTTAAATATATCTCAATCAGCAAAAGGGGGTTTGATGAAAACAAAATCCCTGTTTATTTCAATCTATTTCTACTGGCCGAATGCCTAATTTCAGGCGGCCGGTCGTTGATTCAAAGGGGAACATCGTCGCGGGTTTTTGGAATTATGGCGAAGAATTCAGGTATGAATTGAAAAAGTTCGAATAGAATTATTCTCCTCCACATTACTTGACAGAATCTTCACACTTCCTGAACATATCGGAAGGGAAAAAGCATAATATTGAGACTGCTGAAGCAAAAAGGAAGAGAAAATGAAGAATCTAAATCGCCGCTTAAGGGTGTGTCCAAATTATTTGACGACATACAATCTCGATTTAACTTTTCCATTATTCACACAAAACGCTTCAATCTCGACTAAATATGTAGACAGAGAGTGAAAGATGTCAGAATTTATAAACTGGCTTAAAGCGGCAACGGGAATCGATTTGAGTCATTTCGCAAACTGGTTAAAGGCGACAATCGGTCTCGAATTGAGTGATTTTTTCCTGATAGGAATCTTGCTTCTTCTGGCCACCGAACTTATCATCCTCGTCATAAGAAAATCAAAAAAAGAGAAAGGGATATCCGGTTAAGCTCAATCCAAAACGAAGATTTTCAAATCTCCATCAAAAGAAACATTAAAATTGTGCTTACCTTTCGGAAATTATGGCCAATATTTATTGATACAGATAAAGGATTGGGTTATTCAAGCATTAAAAGAATCTCATCAAGCGTAAAAACATAATTCCTGTCTTACTATTCCCAAATCATTTTATAGACATTAAGTTCCTTATAGCCGCTATCTTTTTCCCTGAGGCAATAGAGACGTTCCCCTTTCAATTTCATTTGGAATCTCTCCAGCTGGCTTGAAGGTGAAGTGATTAACCTTCTTAAATGCGAGAGGGTGAGACGTTTACGAACTTTGAACCTTTCTGAGACAAGTCAGCATGGCTTTCCAAGTACATCAATTATCTTAACTTTGATTGCTGATTATATGTAGAGAGCAACAGACTCTTAATCTGTGACTTGAAGGTTCGAGTCCTTTACGGGTCACTCTTTTTTTTTGGGGTAAACCCATGTTTTCCTTTAATCACCATTAGTCATAATTAGGCGATTTTAAGCAAATTTTGTGACATATCTGTGATGTGGGGAGTAGTATGTCCATTTTATGAGTATCAAATTTGACATAATCAAGAATTAGCGTATAAAGTATTATTAAATCTCTTAAAGGGGGAGTGAAATATGAAACGTTTCTCTTTATGGAATTTATTGCTTCTTCTCACTTGGTTGTTCGTGATTGGATGTTCTCAATTTTCGACAGGCAGTGTTGAGTTAGATAAAATTATCAAAGTCGATTTTGGGGATTGGGAACAGATGGTCGAAGTTCACAGTGCCGTCTACGTGAGGGATATCAAAAGACTTAATCCGTATTATGAACGTGGGACAAACGAATCAATTACGAACAGTCCTCAACAAATCATTTTGTCTTTGTTTGCCATTAAGAAAAGAAAAGGAGTTATCGTAGAGCTTGGAGCATGGACAGGAGGTGGTGCACTTTTAATGGCGCCCCATTTAGAGCATGATAAAAGCTACCATGCAGTCGATACATTTAACGCGCACAGAATGGCGGATAAGTATATAAAAGAATGGTTGAAAGGAAGAGATCACCTTGATGTTTTTAATGAAAACATAACACCTATAAAGAATAAAGTTGTAATACATCAGGGATTTACCAACGATATTGCAGCAACATGGCCTAAGGACCAAAAAATTGACCTTCTTTTTATCGATGCCGACCATAGTTATAAGGGAGTTTCCTCTGATTGGATAAATTGGAGTCCATTTGTGAGAAAAGGGGGAATCATCGCGTTCCATGATTATTTTGTCCATTCAAAAGGAGGCCACCCAGGCGTACGGAAATTTATAGATGAATCTATTGTTGATATAGAGACGAAAAATCTTCATTTTATTGAAGGCTTGGCTTGGTATGTCGTTGAATAGGAAGGAGGACTGTTAAAATAACTATTTATTCCTATTTGTCCTTTCAATCCTAATACCATATTTTCAGCGTATTTCAATCGAATTTGTGACACCACAGTAGCATGGGGAGAGGTGAGTGCGTTCACGAACTTAGAACTTTTCTTCGACACTATAGTATTGGATCTCAGTTACAACAACTGCAACAATTGTCTCAATTTTGATTGCTGATTATATGCAGACTATAGCTTAGAAAATATTAGGAGTGATCCGAATTTAGTTGAAACGAAACAGCCTACCCATTTTGACCTAGGTCTTGTTAAAAATGTTCTGGATAATCACACCAATGATCACTAGAATGAAGAATAGAGATACAGGCTTCCAAACCTTGTTTTTTATTTTTTCAGGGTACAAAAAACTATTATACACCAGAACAACGGCAATAATTTCTATAAAATAACCCATGTTGAAAAAAATCAAATGGCCCAGAGGAAGGCGGATATAAGAAAAGAGCCCCAACAGGTTTGATAAAGAAAATAAGAAGCCAAAAATTACTCCGAACCTCAATGCGCTTTTGAAAGTGTCCTGTTTTGGAAAGATTTTTATAAATACAAATCCTATCAATAAGGTTAGCAATAAAAAACTGAGATATCCGCCTGGGATCAATATGGCCAGGTCTTTTAAGGGTTTAATGGCAGAAACCTCTTCTTTCCAAAGATTCTCCAAAAGCGATGCATGTATCAGAAAATCTATACCAATAAACACCAGCCAGGCCAACAGGGTAGAAACCCAAAATCTTTTCTGATTCATTTTCCCTCTTTGTAATCCTCTGAGATGTAGTGCTCTCAAAGGGCTTTCTGTTTGATTGTATTGATTTATGATTTTTTACTCAAGTCCAATCTTTTGAATGTATGTCGTCAACTCCGACTTAAATGTGAATTGCTGAAAAACCTCAACCGGTTTTTTCAATAACATCATGAGACAGCAGTATGTCAACAAGGTCCAACACTTCCGGCAGACATTCTTTGTCCAGGGCGGCTTTGTCCATAATGTCCATAACCGGGGATGGTGGTTCGGTGGGGAAGGGAAGGTAAAAGAGGAAGCGGCCCTGGCACTCCGTTAAGCTGTAGCGCCTTTCCTCGCGGGAACGGCCGCTCCCCTCAAAGACCTGGACTGAGGAAATACGCTCTCCGCGCCCCTCCTTGAACAGG
This sequence comes from Candidatus Aminicenantota bacterium, assembly GCA_030617525.1. Lineage (GTDB taxonomy): Bacteria > Acidobacteriota > Aminicenantia > Aminicenantales > Aminicenantaceae > JAUWVG01. Next base: position 9,520 of record JAUWVG010000053.1, read on the forward strand.
GCACCTGAATTCTTTCGTTCTTTGATTATCCAAGCTGCGCCGGAGGCATGGGCCTGCCGGTCATAAAGGCCTTCAAGATCAAAGGTGATGTGGATAGACTTTTCTTTGAGAGAGTATCTGAAGTAGGGCCGCTTGCCCTCCGCTGCCTTGTGTCTGCCCAGGATTCCCGCCTTCTCCAGCCCCTCCAGAAAGTCCTGGGCGGTTTTGATGTGGATGTTCAAGCGGGAAGCCGCCTCTGAGGCTGAGATAT
>JAUWVG010000095.1 GCA_030617525.1 Candidatus Aminicenantota bacterium
AAATCTATTGGATCAGGAAAAAATAGGGCTTTTTGGAGGAACATTTAATCCCATCCATTCAGGCCATATCAAAGCCGCAGGAGTCGTTCAGAGAATATTTACTCTGGATAAGATTCTTTTTATCCCTTCTTCTATCCCCCCGCATAAAGAGTCAGAAAAGATCGTTTCACCCGGCCACAGGTTTAAGATGGTCGAACTTGCAGTGGAAAACACCGCTTCTTTTGTCGCGTCTCCCATAGAAATCGAGGAGAAGGGGACATCCTACTCCATCCTGACACTTCAAAAAATAAGCAAGATTTATCCGGAGGCCCTTTTCTTTTTTATCCTTGGCATAGATGCTTTCCTGGAAATCGACACCTGGAAAAACCATGAACGTGTGCTGGAGCAGTGCAAATTTGTGGTTATCAGCCGTAAGGAGTATCGCTTGGAAGATGCCAAGAATGTCTTGGATAGAAAATATGCTTCCGGGATGTGTGATCTTTCCGTGTCGGAAAGAATCCGGAAAAACCTCGACCTTTCCTATAAAATATTTCTTCTTCCTTTTGACGCTCTCGATGTCTCATCCACAGAAATCCGGGGAAGGTTGAAAAAAAAACTTTCCATTACCCATATGGTTTCCGAGCCAGTGGCCGACTATATTTTTAAAAATAATCTCTATCAGTGAGGCAAATGAACACGACTATTCCTAAGAAATTCACAAAACGAAGCCTTCCCAAAGGTGTTAAAATTGCTATCCAGGTGAGCATTGAAAAAAAAGGTGAGGAAGTCATTGTGCTTGATTTGAGTGAAAAATCGTCCTTTACCGATATTTTTGTCATTTTGCACGGCAACTCACCCCGCCAAAATCTGGCCATCTATGAGAATATCGAGACTGAGTTGAAAAAGGCCAACATCCTTCCCCTGAGCCGAGAGGGGCTTGAGAGTGCCGAGTGGATTTTAATGGATTACGGATATTTTATCATTCATGTCTTTTCCAAAAAAGCCCGGGAGTACTATTCTCTGGAAAATCTGTGGATTGATGCCCCCAAGTTAACTTATACGAGCAAGAGTCAATAACGGCGACACAAAAAAAGTTGTTGACATTTTGTTCTGTAACCCTTATTTTTTATGAACTATTTTGGGTGCCATGAAACTGAAAATCCTGTGGCCGGGACGGACACGAAACAGAGACATAAAGAAATTACAGGATGATCTTTTTAAAAAAATAGGCCACCTAAATAGATGTGAACTGATTGAGACTAAAGAAGCCAGAGGAATAGACGAGAAGTATGAAAACAAGATTATGGACGTCGAAGCCCAAGGGCTTGAAAAAAACTTCGGAAATGATTATGTTATCTGCCTCAGCGACAAGGGAAAAGAAATGAGTTCAAAAGAGTTTGCGCGGTTTTTAGAAAAATTGACGTCCCACTCTACACGCGCGGCTACTTTTGTCGTCGGCGGTTTTCTTGGGTTGGACAAGCGGATTATCCAAAAAGCCGATTTTCTCCTTTCTCTGTCAAAAATGACATTTTCTCATGAGCTCATTCGTCTTTTCCTTTTGGAGCAGATCTATCGTTCTTTAACAATCATGAAAGGACAACACTATGCAAAGTAAGGGGGATTCTTGAACAAAAAAGACAAAGAACGGTTCGAAAAGATACTCTTAGACAAGCAGAAAGAGGACAATTTGAAATTGAGCGAATTATTCCACCAGAGTCAAACAGTCGTTGAAACCGGTATCGCTCAAGATGAAGGAGACAAGGCGGAAAGCTCTTATACGAAGGAGTTTCTCCTGAATCTCTCAGATTCTGAAAGGAAGCAGCTGAAATTGATAGATGAGGCTCTTCGACGAATTAAAGAATGTACGTACGGCAAATGCCAGATGTGCGGCAAGGACGTAGGGATGAAAAGACTAGGTGTTGTGCCCTGGACGCCCTACTGTATTCACTGCCAGGAGAAAGCCGAGGAAGAGTCTTCTTGATTTCTTCTATCCGGAAGAAAATTTCGACATTTTTTAAATACGCTGAACTTCTCTTGTTTCCTTCATCCTGTAAGCTCTGTTTAAAACCTCTCGAAGCCATCGGGGATCGAGTGGTCTGCCGGTCCTGTTTTGAGTCTTTAAGACACCGCAGTTCTTCATTTTGTCTCAGCTGCGGGCATTTTTTCCAGGATTCGGCCGAGCCGCGCCTGTGCGTCCAGTGTCTGGAGAAAAAACCCGGGTATTCGCTGCACCGCTCCTGCGGCCAATACATGGGGAAACTGAAGGACTTTATTCTTTTGTTCAAATATCGAGGATATAAAATATTGGGTAAGGACCTGGCGCGGTTTATGCTCCAGACTCTTGGGAAGTCAGAGGAAATTTGGTGGGGAGTTGATGCCGTTGTTCCCGTCCCCCTGCATCCAAAAAGAAAAAGGCACAGAGGATTTAACCAGGCTTTTATTCTGGCAAAAATTATAGCTCGGGAGAAAAAAAAAGCTCTCATAACGAAATGTCTTGTTAAAGCAAAAAACAGGCCGCCACAGACGGTAGTCGAAGCTCAAGAGAGAGGGAAAAACATCAAAGGGGCATTTGCGGTGAAAAAGGCTGGGGAGATCAAAGGCAAGGTTATTCTTCTTGTCGATGACGTTTTCACGACCGGCGCTACGGTCAAGGAGTGTTGCGAGATGCTTCTTCAAGCAGGGGCTAAGGAAGTGCGGGTTATCACTCTTGCGCAGGCATAAAAAAAAAGCGCCCTTGATCCCCGCGGATCTTGGATGCTTTTTTTTCTTTGGTTAAATTACGATTTTTTGTTTGTTTGTTCTGCCTGGAGGATCTTCACCTGTCTTGGTTTGTGCTCCGGTTTTTTCGGCATGATGATTTTGAGAACGCCGTTGTTGTGTTCAGCTTTAATGGAGTCTTGATTTATGTAGAGGGGAAGGCTGAATGAGCGGAAAAAAGAGCCGTATGCGCGTTCGATTCTGTGATAGTTTTCTTCCTTGGTCTCTTTTTCGAAAGTTCTTTGTCCTCTCAATGTCAAGGTGTTGTCTTCGAGCTTGATTTGAATGTCTTTCTCATCGATACCGGGAACTTCGGCACTGAGCACGAGTTCGTGTTCTGTTTCGAATATATCCACTGAAGGTGTCCATGAGTTCGACACCAAATCCTTTTCTTCACCGCGGGAAGTTACGGCTTCCTCAAAAAGGTGATTCATTTTTTCCCTAATAGTGATTAGATCCCTGAAAGGATCCCATCTTATTATTGCCATTGTATTTGACCTCCTTAATTTCTTTGTCCTTATTAAATATAATACTTGAGTGCGTATTTGTCAAGTATATATAAATAATATTATGCATATATTTAAAAATACTGAAGAATTATTAAGAAAGGGGTCAAGTGAAACACTTATTAAATCTTTAAAAAAAAGCACTTGAATCCTAGAACCCTTGAATCCTCGAATCCTTTTCATTGCATTTCCATCCGACTCAAAATGATTTTTTTCTTGAATACCCCTGAATGAGAATCGTGGCCTCCCCCTTCAGGGTGTTCCCTTGGATCTGGTTTTTCAGCTCTTCGGGAGTACCCCGGAGAAACTCCTCGTAGATTTTTGTCATTTCGCGGGCCACAACGACCTGGCGGTCACCCATGGACTCTTGAATTTCCTCTAAAAAGGCCAACAATCTTCTTGGCGGGAGGAAGAAAACAAGTGTAGAGGCCTCTTCCTTAAGCGAGTCGAGTAATTTTCGTGTGGCCACTGCCTTTGGTGGCGCAAATCCCAAAAACAAAAACCGGTGCGTTGGGAGGCCAGCTCCTGAAAGGGCGGCCGTAAGTGCTGAAACTCCAGGGATGACATGGATATCTATCCCCTTATTAATGGCTTCTCTGATGAGTGGAAATCCAGGATCGGAAATTCCAGGAGTACCTGCATCCGAAACCAGAGCCACGTCATTTCCTTCTTTGAGAAGGCCAATAATCTGAGGTGTTTTTTGTGTCTCTCTCGGGTGAAAATAGCTGATAAGTTTCTTTTTGATGTCGTATCTGGCCAGGAGTTTTCGTGTATGGCGGGTATCCTCACATGCGATAGCGTGAACATTTTCAAGGACTTTGAGAGCCCTGATGGTCAAATCCTCGAGGTTTCCGATGGGAGTCCCGACGATGTACAGTTTACCAAAGTTGGAATTGTTTTCGTGATTCTCGGGCATGGTTATCTATCCCAATCATAAGGGAAGAGAAAATCGTGGCCAACGGTACGTTCCGAGATCTTTGGGATAAGGGGAAGTTTTCTCTTGAATTCCGATCCCTTGATGAACCGGATAATCTTGTTCACTTTTTCTTTGGCAAATCCCGAGTCAATGACCTTCTCTCGGGGCATTCTTTTATCGACCAGTAAAAAAAGGATTTGATCGATTTCTTCATAGGAAAGGCCCAGTTCATCCTCATCTGTCTGTCCGTCCCAAAGTCCTGCGGTCGGCACTTTTTTTCTGATATGTTCCGGCACACCAATATATTCCGCGAGCTGACGGAGCTGGGTCTTGTACAGGTCTCCCAGGGGATTGATTGCACAGGCCATGTCTCCATGGATGGTCCCATACCCCAGGAGGAGTTCAGTTTTGTTGCTGGTCCCTAAAATAAGGGCATGTTCTCTTTCCGAGTGATCGTAGAGGATGGACATGCGTTCCCGGGCCATTTTATTCCCCTTAATCCGTCGGTCCGAAGAGGGATTATGTTTGTAATAGGCATCTAACATTGGTGATATGTCAATCCGTCTTGACCGGATTTTGAGTGTGTTGATGACATCCTGAGCATCCTTTTCGCATGAACGGGATAATTTGCCGTAGGGCAAAACAAAGCCTATAACATTATTGGCTCCAAGTGCTTTGACGGCGAGAAACGACGTTACCGCGGAATCCAGTCCACCTGAAATTCCCAAAATCCCTTTTTTGTATTGAAACTTAGAGAGTTCCTCCTTGATGAACTTCGTCAGTATTTTTTCGACAAAAGGGGCGTTAATCTTCATAATTTTTAACGATTCTTTTTAAAGCTTCAAGAATGATCTCCGGTTTGTCATCTCTCTTGTAAGGCCACTTTTTGCGGAAAGTTTTTATCTCTTCCAGATCGATATCTGCTACAAGGTAGTCCTCATCCACGTAAGAGGCCAAAGCGAAAAGGTTTCCGGCCGGATTATAGATGAACGATCCACCGGCAAAGACTTTACCGTCCTCCAAACCGACGCGATTGCAGTAGAAAACAAAGGCCGAAGAAAAACGGGAAATCGTCTTTCCCATAAGCTCCCACATCGAGCTTGTGGCGAAAGATTGGTCATCGGCGACTCCCCGGCCTGGTGCGGCGCTGGTGATGATGTTTAAGCCGGAACCGCCGGCAAAGAGCAGATAACTGGCGCTATAATGGAGGAAGTCATAGCAGATCATCATCCCGGCTTTGCCAAAAGGTGTCGAAAATGTTCGAAAGTTTTTTCCTTGAGCAAAGAACTTTCCTTCTTCGAACATGCCGTATGTGGGCAGGAAGACTTTTCGGTGGATGTGGAGTGTCTGTCCCTGTGAAAGGAATGCAGAGGAGTTGTAGATCAGACCGTCTTCTGCCTCTTCAACAAAACCAAAGACCAGAGACATCCCCTGGCTGAGCGTCCTTAATTTTTTGAATGCACTGTCCTTTTGGGGATTAATGGCGGCATCTTGGGTTAAGTCTTTAAGGGTATAACCGGTCAGACTGAGTTCTGGGAAAATCAGAAGGTCCACGTTCTCTTTTTTTGCCTTTGCGGCGATGTTTTGATGGAGCTTAAGATTGTATTTGAGGTCCCCCAGGCGGGGTGCTATCTGGGCAAGTGCAATTTTCATGTCCAAAAATTAACATAATTTTTGTCTCTTTTCAATTTGATTTGAAGATGACTCTAAATTGGTGTATAAATAGATGATGGAACATATTGGTTTTTATCTGAAAGATATTTTTTTCCACAGCAAAAGAGGACAGCTCATCTTCCGCCATGGTGCGGTGCAGAAGTACCTATTTTTTCACAACGGGAATTTAGTTTCTGCAAAAACAAACCAACCTCAAGAGCTATTAGGCGAGGTTCTTTATAAACTTGGGAAAATCAAGGATGATGTCTACTCGGGTATCGATCAGTATATCGAACCGAAAAAAAAATTGGGTGAAGTGCTGGTCAAAAATAGCCTGATTTCCGCAAATGAACTGCGGGAGGGACTGAGTTATCAAATGAGAGAGATCCTCTTGAATACATTTCCCGATTTTGAAGGGGAATTCAAGTTCCAAAAGAGGGAAGATCTGGCCGACCAGGAATTCGAGGTTAAGATCAATATCCCGCTCTTGATTGAAGACGGTATCCGACGCATGAAGTATAATTCAGCAATCAAAAATTTTTTTGAAACGATGCGCCCCTTTCCAAAATCCAAGAGTTTTTTCTACCGGTTGACAGAAGAAGAGAAGGAAATTTTAGCGGCCGTTAAGGGGGATATCTCAGCTGCATCAGTCCTGCAGGGATCACGATTCCATCCTGAAGTTTTCTGGAAAAGTCTGTATCTTTTTTTCTGTCTGGATTTGATCGATATTCCTGAAGAGGATAAAAAGCTAGATTCTTATAAATCGACGAAGCGTTCGAGCATCGGAGATACGGAGAAAAACATTGCTGACGCACTGGCTTTAAGTGAAAATCTCTCCAATCTGGACTATTATCAAATCCTGGATGTTGGGACTTCGGCCGATCAGGCTGAAATCAAAAGGAACTATTTTCGATTGGCGAGGAAGTTCCATCCCGACCTTTATGACCGTGATCTTCCGCATGAAATCAAGGGTGTGATCGAGGCAGTTTTTGATCAGATCTCCAAAGCCTATCAGACCTTAAGCGACGAAAAAAAAAGAAAGACCTATGATGAAAGGAAAGAAAAACCACCCCTTGAGGATAAGAGAAATTGGGCCAAAGTAGCTGAAGTGAAAGTCCGTCAGGGAAAAACTCTGTATGATAAAGAACAGTACCCGGAAGCGGTTTCCCTTCTTGAAGAAGCGGTCAAATTGCAGGGGAATAAAGGCCGGTATTTCTTGCTGCTGGCCCTGACTCAATATAAAATTCCATCCCTCCACAGAAAAAGTGAGGAAAATTTTTTGCGTTCGATCCAATTTGAACCGTGGAATGCTGAAGGTCATGTGGGTTTAGGGTTGTTGTATAAAAGAGAAGGGCTTTTTATTAAAGCAAAAAAACAGTTTGAAAAAGCGCTCGGTATAGATCCGGACCACAGGGTAGCGCAGCGGGAAATGAATGGGCTTCAAGGGAAAAAGAAAAAAACCCTAAAAGACTTTCTTTCATTTGAACCTTTTGGAAAGAAAAAGTAACGATTATTGGTTCAGCATTTTGAGGAGGTCTTCCTCATCGAGGAGAGGCACTCCTAAAGTTATGGCTTTTTCTCTTTTTGACCCGGCGGCTTCTCCCACCACGACAAAATCTGTATTGGAACTCACCGAAGCCACCACTCTTCCGCCGAGGCTCTCAATTTTTTCCTTGGCTCTGTCCCTTGTCAGCGCCGTGAGGGTTCCGGTTAGGACAAATTTCTTGCCCTCAAGAACAG
>JAUWVG010000348.1 GCA_030617525.1 Candidatus Aminicenantota bacterium
TTCACTTTTATGCCCTGGCCGATGGTATTAGGGAGTACCTTTTTGGTCGGCAGAGTGGCTTAAATGGCTTTCATAACCAGTGGACTGAAGAAAATAAACAGCTCAGCTTATTCAATCCATAATTTTTTGGGGGAACTCCAGCAATTCTTCTCCCGTTGACCTGGTTGTATTTTGTGTGATATATAAATTATTAGGGGAACAGACAATCCAAATCAATCGCATGAGTGATTAAATGGAAGACGAATTAAAAGATATCGAATTAAGCATTATTTTGCCTTGCCGGAATGAAGAAGAGGCGTTGGATTATTGTTTGAACCAAATAAAAGAGGTTGTCCGCGAAAATGATATTCGTGCGGAAATCATTGTGTCCGATTCTTCCATCGATTCCAGCCCGGACATTGCCCGAAAACATCAAGTCAAACTGGTTAAACATGACAAAGAGGGATACGGGATAGCCTACTTGGAAGGATTTTATCATACAAGAGGGACGTATGTCTTCCTGGCTGATTGTGATGGCACCTATGACTTTCATGAAATTCCAAGATTTTTAAAATATTTAAGAGAGGGATATGATTTTGTCCTGGGTGATCGATTCAAAAATAAGATGGACAAAGGGGCGATGTCATTCTCACATAAATATATTGGAAATCCCATATTATCCGGGATTTTTCGCTTTTTCTTCCACTCAAAAGTCCATGATGTTCACTGCGGCATGAGGGCCCTTTCCAAGTCTGCTCTGGATAAACTCAATCTCAGAACAGTTGGTATGGAATTTGCTTCAGAGATGGTGATTAAAGCCGTAAAAAACAATCTCAAAATTAAAGAACTGCCGATTAGCTACTCAAGACGTATAGGTCAATCTAAGCTTAGTTCCATACCAGATGCCTGGAGGCATCTGAGATTCATGCTGATTTATTCGCCTGTATTCCTATTTTTTATTCCAGGCGTTGTTTTGTTGATGTTAGGATTGTTGTCGATGGTGTGGATCTATGTTGGAGCGCCAGAGATATTTGGGAAAGTGCTGGTTTATCATCCTCTCTTTTTGTCTTCCCTTTTGATTATTGTCGGGTATCAGCTGGTCATTTTTTCCGCATTTGCCAAGACATATTTAATGGTCCATCTTGGGGAAGAGAGCAGAATTATTCACAAACTCCACAGATACATAACGATAGAGAGAGCGAGTTTGCTGGGAATTTTTGTGTGTTTGATCGGTGCAGCCATTTTCGTAGCGATTTTTCTTGGTTGGGCAAAAAGCGATTTTGGTTCATTAAATCAAGTCAAGAATTCGATCCTGGCCCTGACATTAATGGTCTTTGGAATCCAGACAATATTCTCTTCATTTATCCTAAGTATTTTGGGCATTAAGGAAAAATAAAGAAAAGCTTAAAGTTGTTTTGAACTTTTTCTTTCAAAAAGCAAAATTCTGTACACATCCATAAAAATAGAGTGATTCTCGCTTATAAAAAAATCGTTCTCCTCAAATGTTTCAATAAAATCTTGTATTCTGTAGTTGTATTCATACACATTGATGCGGCCGCGCAGCAATTCAGCAAAGTAGACAAGCGTTTTCCCCACGATAGAGCCATGGTTGGGCTGGATGAGAAGGACATATTTTTTGCTGATCTGCATCATCTTTTTTGCATAGGGTTCAAAATTTAAAAAATGTTCAAGCATGCCGTCACTGAATACCAGGTCATATGTCTCCTCGACTTCGTCTAAATCTTTGTGAAGAACACACAACTGTTTTTTTCGGCAGATAGAAATGGCTTCAGAAGACGCATCAATTCCCAAATAATCCAGCCCAACATCACGGAAGACTTCCAGCGTTCTTCCTATCCCGCACCCCACATCAATGACGGTTCTTGTTTCGATATTTTCCAGGATTTTTCTCAATGTTTTTTTCTTTGTCTTCATCATTCGCCGGCTGAGAAAAGTCGAATGCCTTCCTGTGTGAGAGCTTTCCCAGCGGCTGTTCCACGCCTCCTGCAGTTTCTTGTTTTGTTCTTGGGTCATTGTATCTTTCCGATTCTATTCCTTAACCTGAATTATTCACGAGTCTAGAATGCCACAGATGCGAGGCGTCGACGTATGAAGCTGTACTCATGTACTGCAAATGCGTCGCAACAAAGCAGATGGGGTATTATCGGCTCGCCCGAAAGGTAAAAAATGTTGATTATAGATAAATAATCTAACAAAAACAAAGTTTTCAAGATGTTTTTCCGAAAAGTTAAGGAACATACTGAAAATACAGAAATTAAAGTAAACATCGACATTTTTTATGAATTAATCAGGTTAATTATATCACTTAACCTTTGGATGGAGAAGCCCGTAAATTTCTCCCAGTGCATATCCGAAATGTTGAATAATGAAAATATGAAAAACGTGCAGCCCGAGAAATAAAGACTTTTTCCTGATAACTTGGTAGAGAGAGAAAAAAAACAGTGCAGGAAAATAGAGCAGCGGCAGTAGAAAGACCTTTGAAAAAATAGTTAAGAGCGTAGAGAAAATAGCAGTCAGGAATACAAGAGGAAGCATGTAGGATATTTTCCACATTTTAGGATATCTTTTCAGCAGCCGGGCCCGTCCTTTTCCATAACGAAACATGTTCTTAAACCAAGCTTTCGGGGACGACCGCATTTTGTGCCAGACGAAAGATTCAGGAACATAAAGAAATCTGAAGCCGGCATTGGATAAACGATAGTTTATTTCGGCATCTTCTGCCTCGCTGAGTAATGATTCGTTAAAGCCGCCAATTGTGATGATTTTTTCCTTTTCATACAGAGCATTCACCAGCGGCACATGGGGGACAAGCACGGAGTGTTTAAGCTGTCTTCCCTGAATACTGGAAAAACTTCCAATATAAGTATCCAGGACAATCTCAAGGGCTTTATTAAATGGATTCGCATTTTCCGGAGCAATGTTTCTTCCTCCAACTCCGATGCCATTTGCATATTTTAATTTCATGGAAGAATAATTTCTAACCAAAAGAGCCAGCCAGTCAGGCGGTGCTTCGCAGTCGGCATCAATAAAAGCAACAAGGTCATATTTGGCAGTTTTTACTCCATTGTTTCGGACAGCTGACGTGCCTTTTTTATATTCAATGGAGAGACGGATGAATGGATGAAGGAGTGCTAAATCAGTGATGATGGCTAAAGATTGATCCGTGGAATCATTGTCGATGACAACAATTTCAAAATCGTCAATGTAGTCCTGAGCAGCCAATGATTCTAAACACGGCTTTATGTTTGCTTCTTCATTAAAACAGGGGACGACAATGGAGACATTCATAGGGCTTTTCCTTAGGTAACGTAATTTCCGCATCGAATAATGTCAACTCAAATTTTGTCTTTGTTTTGAATTTCACGAAAGACTTATCTATAATTGTATATACTCTATTTGAGATGACTAAAAAAAACCGCCTAATTTCGATCCTTTTTTTTATCACATTTCTCAAGGGACTCATCTTCATTTTCCTTATTCCGCCATTCCAAACTCCGGATGAGCCCAGCCATTACGATTATGCCGTCTATTTATCGAAAATAAACATCTTTGATTATCTAGGCGGAAAATTTAATATCTCTGAGATCGACAACGATAAGATCGTCACGGAAGAAGTCAATCATCTTCTGTCTCAAACACAATTTCAGGACATTCCGTTTTTCTATGATGAAAAAGCAAAAATAGGTTTGTTTGACTTTATTAAAGACAACAAAAATTATAAGAGTCCGGACTCGTCCGGTTCTCTCTCGAAGGAACAGTTTGTTGGAAGAGCATATAATTATCCTCCACTCTATTATTTTTATGAATCCGCGTTGCTGCGGGTGGCAGATATTTTTCAAATCAATGTGGTTGTGAAATTTTTACTCGCAAGATTATTTAGTTTTTTATTATTCATGGCTGCACTTGTATTTGTTTATAAATCTCTGAA
>JAUWVG010000218.1 GCA_030617525.1 Candidatus Aminicenantota bacterium
AAGAAAATTAAAGTCTCTGATTATTTTTGGCGTCATTTTCCTTATTATTTTTGGAGCAGGCATTGTCTTAAAAAACATTTTTCTTCAACAGATAAAAAAACAAATTCAATCCAATTTTGGTTATTCACAGCTTCGTCTTAAGGTTTTTCCCCCTGAACTGGTCATAGAGGATGCCAGATCCACCACCTCTTCACCGTTTTTTTCGGCCAATAAAATTTCTGTCCGTATGTCCTTTCAAGCTCTTTTGTCTCGAGAAAAACCGTTTCAAGCATTGATTGAAAATCCCATATTTAGGTTTTATGAGTCATCGGAAACGAGAGAGGACCAGAAACAGTTGCCCTTTCAAATCAGCCTTCCCTTTGTTTTAGAAATGGGATGGATTAAAGAAGGAGAGTTGTATTACTGGGGAAAAGAGGACCGATTTCAGGCCAAGAAAATAAATGCGAGGCTCAGCCAAAAAAGAGATTTGTATTCTCTTTTGGTGGAGAGTAGTGAAGCCGTTTACTACTCCAGTTTGAATCCGAATCCTATTGAAGGGACGCTGAGCCTCTCTCTTGAAGGACGGGGAGAGGACGTCAATATCAAAAAGCTGCGGATCAACAGTTCATCTGTTATTTTCCGTGCTCATGGGAGCCTGACAAATCCTTTGAACCCAGAGTTTAATTTGACGAGTTCTTTTAATATCAAATCGGAATTGATTGCCCGTCTTCTGAAACTCCCTTTTAAATGGGAGGGAGAAGCAGCCGGGCAGGGGAATTTTGTCCGAGAAGATGGGACCCTTCAATTCAATGCTGATTTTTCCAGTCGAACACTGCACTTGAACAGTGTGAATATGGGGAAAGTCGATGGGACGGTTAACTTCGATAGCACGGCTGGTGGCCGGGTGAATGTGAATATCCGGAGACGAGGACTTGCTGCCGAACAAATTGAGATCCGTTTTAAGGATAAAAAAGTGCAAGGGACGGCTTTTGGGATTCACGTCGATCCCATTATGAGGTTTCTTTTGCTTCCCTGGCCTGTAACCTCGGGAACTTGGGGGAATTTTACTGTGGAGAATAAAACTTTATCCGTGGATGCCGAATTCAGGGATGATTTTCAAGAAAAAAAGTCTGCTGAGTATCCTCTTCGAGGGCGAGTGCATGTGGATTGGGACGGCCAAAAAGGTGTGTCTTTTTCTTCTGAAAATATTGTCACTCAATTTGCCGAATTGGAAGCCCAGGGAGATGTTCAGATCGGACAAAAGTTGGATATTGTGCTCAGGGGAAAGGTGTTTGATGTCAAAGAGGCACGCGAGTTCACTTCACAAATATTGAATAATGAATTCGATTTCCCTGAGATCAGGGGATCAGGTGAAACAAATATTTATATTTTTGGGGATATCACATCTCCTGATGTGCGGGGTGATTTTTCGTTGTCTTCGGCAGGTTTTGCACAATTTGATACAGAGACAGTCACTGGAGAAGTGGAATTTATCCGGAATGAATTCTATGGAAACATCGTTTTTAACGATCCCTTTGTGCAAGGACGTGTCCAAATTTCTGCAAAAAATAAAAAACTAGAGGGAAATTTATATATAGAGAGGGGGGATTTAGAACACATTCTGCCAACACTCGACGTTTCTCTTCCCATTCAGGGACAGGCAGCTGGTGAATTTAAATTTCTCGGAGAGGACAAGAACCTCAATGTACAGGGGAGTTTTTCAAGCCCGTCTGTTGATTTTATGGGCCAGCCTTTAACTCAGGTTCAAGGACGATTAAATTGGGAAGACAACATTCTTTCTTTCTCAGATTTTGAATGCCAGTTTCATGGGGGTCGTGTCCAGGGTTCGACTTTACTGGCATTTTCACGGAGAGAATTCGAGATGGATATCTCGACTGAAAATATCAATCTGACTTCAATTTTTCCTTCCATTGGGGGATTCCTCTCCCTGGATCTTAAAGGGGAAGGAGCTTTTGGTGAGGATTCTTCTGGAAAATTTGTCGTTAAGCCTCTCCTTTTGAAGCCCCTTCAGGAGACTGAAGTGGAAGGTGAGGTCACTCTGGGATTTACCGAGGAAAAGATCAAGGTATCTCTCGATGGGACCTTTCTCCCCGGAGATAATGAATTTCATGTCTCATTGGATATTCCTCTGACATCAGAAATGGTCACTGGTGATATTCGAGGTTCTTTCAGCAACTTTGACCTTCTTTTTCCTTGGAAAGGAGCTCAAGGCCGCATCAATTATCTTGGAGAACTAAAAAGTTTTCGTAGTTCTGTTGAAGTCAAAGGTGCTATTGATTTTCAAGGATCTCTATTTCCTATTCCCAAGTTTGCCCATGCCCTGCGCGATTATTCGGGCTTGATCTTTGTTGAAAATGAAACGCTGACTCTTCGTGCCCTGCAGGGAAAGATGGGGGGAGGAGATGTCCAGGGTCAGGGTGTCATTCGACTGGGCAAAAACGGCGTGGAAACGATTGACTTAAAAATGGAAGGAAAAAATCTTCTCCTTTCTCCTTTGGAAAGGACGCGGGCGGTTGTCGAAGGAAACTTAAATTTAATCAAGAATGCAGACCGTTTTGTTTTGAATGGAGATTTTGATATCCAGAGATTGTCCTGGCAGCGGGAGTTTGATGAAAGATTTGTTTTTTATTCCTCCCCCTATTTCCCATTAGATCAAGAGGGAGATTTTTTTGATGATCTCAATTTAAATATTCGCCTGCATGCGGATGACAATGCCTGGATGGAAAACACTTTGGGACGGGTTAGGGGCAGATTTGATTTAACTGTTTCTGGAAATGTGAGACTGCCGATTGTACTCGGGGATATCGATGCTTTGGAAGGTCATGTTTTTTTTCAAGATAGAAAATTTGATATCGTTCGAGGGAGGGTTAGCTTTTCGAATCCTGTGACAATTGAACCCTACTTGAGTTTTACCGGTGAGACCTATGTGAAAGACTTTCGGGTCACATTTTCATTAGATGGACTTCTGGATAGGCTTACCCCTGAGTTCAGTTCTTCTCCACCACTTCCACCGGAGGACGTCCTGGCTCTGTTGGCTTTGGGGGAATCATTTCAACGCACTTATCACTATGACCGGAGCACTCAGCAGAGCACAGCATCTTTGGTGAGTTTTCAGCTCTCAGAAGAGGCCAAAAAGAGTGCAGACAAACTTTTCCGTCTGGACCGGTTTAGGATCGATCCTTTTGTATTAGGCTCTTCGACGGAAATGACTGCCAGGCTGACCCTGGGAAAAAGAATTTCCCGGAACTTTTTTATCCTCTACTCAACAAATCTGACAACGCAGAGGGAGGAGATTGTAAGGATAGAATGGGAATTGACAAGTGACCTGTCCATCGTTGGCACACGGGATGAAAAGGGCAGGATCAGTTTTGATATCAAAATTCATAAAAGATTCTGAGATGGAAAGAAAAAGACACTTCACCATATGCTTATGTCTTTTTGTCCTGTTTTTTTCTTTACAATCTTTTCCGATTATTTGCCAGGATAGAATTGAAAATCGACCTGTAAACAATGTTTTTGTGCTGATAGACGGTGAACCCAAAAAAGGAGAATTGGAAGAACTCATTCCGATCACTCCTGGAGATATTTTTTCCCTGAAAGTAATAAGAGATGCCGTCAAGTCTATCTATAAATCGGGACTGTTTGCAGATGTCCAGGTTTTTATCGGCGGCGGCCCTGAAGTGGATCTGACCTTTTCTCTTACAAAAAACCTTTTCGTTCGCAATATCCAATTTCGAGGGTATGAGGATGTTTCCCGTAAAAAATTAAGGGAAAATCTGTTTGTGCTTCAAGAGGGACGAACTTATTCCAGCGAGAAGTTATCAAAAGCGACAGATGAGCTCAAGAATGTGCTGGAAAATGAAGGGTATTTTAGTCCGGAAATTGAAGCTTCAACAGTCGTTGATCGGGTGAACTCACAGGTGGATATCAGTTTTGATATTCGTTCAGCCAGAAAATACATAGTAGGTGAGGTTTCTTTCGAAGGTGAAATCCTTATTCCAGAAGCCACTCTGAAAAAGAAAATGCATACAGAAACGGGAAAGGAATTCATCCCGGCCGTTCTTGAAGAAGATCTTGACCGAATCAGAGAAATCTACCTTGATATGGACTACCAGAGAGTCGAAGTAGAGATTACTGAGAAAATAGTTGATAAGGAGAGTGGCCGAGTGTCCTTTCTCCTGAATGTGATTCCTTACGAAAAAATCGAAATTGTTGTCGAAGGAGCGGATATTCCTCTAGAACTCCTAAAGCCCATCTGGGAAGCAAGAGTTTTTGAGGAGTGGAGTTTATCTGAGGGAGAAGCCAAGATCATTAATTATTTAAGGGAAAAGAACTATCTGTTTTCCTATGTGGCATCCTCGATAAAAAGTGAAAACGAAAATCTTCATGTGACTTATAAAGTTGTTCTCGGTGAGAAGGCGAGAATTCTGGATGTTGAAATAGAGGGGGCATTGTTTTTTACTCCTTCACAAATCCGGGAGGAGATGGGAATTCCTGAAAAGATGTCTTTTTTTGGCAAGATCGATGGAGCAAGACTGTATGAACTCCCGAGAGAGATCGAATTCCTGTACCGGACAAAAGGATTTTCCGAGACAAAAGTTGTCCTAAACTTTACGAAACTGCAGAATGGCATCAAACCTATTATTTTCATTGAAGAAGGCCAACAGAAAATCATTGATTTGATTTCAATAGAAGGATCCCATTCCTATCCTGATGAACAGTTGCTCATTGAGATCGGAAGTTCAGAAGGGGGAGCCTTCTTCCAACCCAATATTCAAAGGGATGTGGAAAGGCTCGAAAATTTTTATCTGAATCAAGGATTCAGGGATTCGTCCATCAGGGCTGTCGTCCAACAAGGAGAAGAAGGAAACCATTCTATCCGCTTTCAAATTGATGAGGGACGGAAAGTTTTCATTGATAACATCATTATTTCTGGGAATGAGGTTACGCGGAAGGATATTATTGAGAGAGAATTCCAGATTAAAGAAGGGGATTTTGCGTTTTATGATTCGATAATTGTGACGAAACGAAGGCTTGAAGGGCTTGGAGTTTTTACGCAGGTCAAGATTGAAGAAATTCCTGTCTCACCAGACCACATCAATCTTTTCATCAGTTTGATCGAAGGGCAAAGAAATTATGCCAGTTTGGGTTTGGGCATA
>JAUWVG010000451.1 GCA_030617525.1 Candidatus Aminicenantota bacterium
GTCACAAAATACCATTAAAATCAGAACAACAATAAGTCCAAAATGCTTTTTTTGAATCATGGTATGTGCTCTCCTTGATTATTCACCGAACCAGCGGGATCAGATCCTGGGGCCGATTTGTAATAATTCCGTCCACCTGCAGTTCAATAAGTCTTTTCATTTCCTCCTCATCATCAACAGTCCAGACATAGATTTTTTTCTTAAATTCTCTCGCTTTGGCTACAAAGTCGGTATCTACAACTTTGTAGTTGCAGCTCAATGCATCCCAATTCCCCTCAAAAACGTCAGGAGGATACTTCTGACTGAAGATAAAACCGGTCGTAATCCGCGGATCAAGTTCTTTGACTTTTTCAACTATCAAACGGCCAAAGGACGTGACTAAACACTTTTTCCTGATTCCTTCAGAATGGATAATATCGACAACTTTTCTGACGATATCCGTTTCTTCCCGTGAAACTTTGATTTCTATGTTCAACAGCATTTTTCCCTTGACAGCTCGAATCACCTGCCTGAGTGTAGGAATCGGCTCACCCCTATAATCCTGGCCAAACCAGCTCCCCACTTCAAACTCACCGAGTTCATCAAGAGTGTAATCAATTAACGCTCCGGGTTTGCCGGCTGTTCTCTTCAACTTGGAATCATGCAAAAGCACCACCTCTCCATCCTTGGTCAATTGGACATCGATCTCACAGTGATCGGCACCCAACTCTAAGGCTTTCAAAACTGAGGACAGCGTATTCTCCGGAGCCAGCGAGGAGGCTCCCCGGTGGGCCACAATGAGAGTCCTGTCACCGACTTTCCGGCAGCTGCCAAACAGGAGGACAGACAAAATCAGGAATCCAAAACATGTCATTATTTGCATTCTCATAAATGGTTACTCCTATATAGTCATTTCAGGTTATATAATCTTTTCAAGCCTGACTTTTTGTTTGATTTTCAGATTTCCTCTCTTAATAACATCGGGAGAGAGAAAGACCTGACTTGACTCTTTGTCATGAATGGATGAGATTTTTGTATGCACTGAGCGCAGCCCACCCAACCAGGCACGTGAATCGCTTACATAAACGACATCCCCTATCTCCGCTGCAAGAGACTCAGCCGCAGCAAAAGAAACGCTCAATTCCTGGACTTGATCGGAAGATACAGGAGTTGCGACGACTTTTTTCCCTTCTTTTTCGTTCACCTCGCCACCTTTAAAATTCCTCTTGGCCGTGTCGAGTGTACCCACAACCAAACCCTGTATATCTTTATTCGATCGCGCCCGGCTGAAAAGGCTGACACAAATCCCGATAATCAAACTCCCGGCAAGCCCATACAAAGCTCTCATGTATTTGAAGCCCCCTACCGGGTCCACACCATGAGAAAAGGGAGCGATTAGGAGGGGCCAAATGAGGGACAGGCCGACCAAAATCGAACCTCCCAATAGAGTCCAAAATGCAGCCTTGGGAGTAAATCGTTTCCAATAGGCCGCCAGTACAATGGTCACGACCATCGGCGGTGTTATAGAGGCCGTGAAGGCCCCATGGGCCACATAGATAGAGCGGAAAGACGCAAAGACCGGAACAAGAATCAACCCAAGAACGGCGGCCGAAAGCGAGACAATCCGGGCTGCACGGAGATAATGTCCATCTGACGCACCTCTAACTATATATGGCTTGTAGACATCATTGACGGCGACAGCCGAGACGGCATTGATCAGAGTGTCGATAGTCGACATCAAGGCAGCCGTGAGTGCGGCCATAACAAAACCAAAGACGCCCGGTTGGCAGACCTTACCAGCAACCTGGACAAAAATCTGATTGGGATCCACGCTGGAGGGAAGCAGCCCGGCTGTGACCATGGACCGCCCAAGCCAGCCCGCATTGGACACGGCAAAAGCCGCAAGAGGCATCAGCACAAGGATCAGAGAAAGAAATGTTTTTTTTATCTCTTTTACGCTTTTTAAAGAGAGAAAACGGAGGATAAAACCCTGATTCATCATATAGAGAGCAAAAGTGTTGGAGATGCCGTCCTGCCAGAAGACTCCGACAAAATGAAATTCTTGAGGTTTATTAAATTGGGCAAAAGGGAGCCGGTGAAGAAAAGGAAGACCATGCCAGAAATTGTCCCAACCTCCGAGCACATTCATTCCCAGAAAAAACAGCACAAAACCGGCAATCAGGAGGATAACACCTTGAGCCAGGTCGGTCATTATCACTGAAGTCTGGCCTCCGATTGTGACATAGACGGCACAGACTACAGCCACAATAACCGCAGACACAAATATATCGATGCCCAACATGGCATTGAGGGCCACACCCATAGTGTAGAGGTTGATGCCGATATAGCCGATCATGTAGATTAAAACAAGAACCGTTGCCACAGCAGAGGTCCGCGTATCGAACCTTTTTTTAAAGTAATCGGGAACAGAACCGATACGTCCAAAATAGAGAATGGGAAGCCAACCCAGGAGGAGAAAACTCATCACAATCCAGTCATTGAGATAGGACATCGAGGACGACATCCCATACCTGAAACCGGCCGCCGAATATTTAATAAAACTGTAGGACCCTACGACAGTCGCCACACAACTGAAAGTGATAAGCCACCAGGAGAAACGCTGCCCCCCAAAAAAGAAATCTTTTGTCGTGCGCGTAAACCGGGCAAAAAAGAATCCGAAGCTGAAAATGAGGACAAAATAGCCGATGATAACCATAAAATCCAACTGAGTTCCAATAACTGTTGTCGTGTTCATAAAACTTATTTTACGCTCGCCAGGATGTGCCAGATAAGTTGGACAATAAGGTAAAGAAAAAACCCAAGAATCATATAGAGAGACACGAGGCGGTCATTTTTTCTTTTTTTTGAATAATCTCCGGACTTCCAGGACAGCACAAAGCCCAGAAAAAAGATGATGCCGCCAAAAACGAATTGATAGACGAGAGGCCAAATATTCATATCCAAATCGATTAGTAATATTTAGGTT
>JAUWVG010000066.1 GCA_030617525.1 Candidatus Aminicenantota bacterium
CGGTGACAGTCGTCTCCAATTCCCTCCGGTTAGGGCAGATAAAACTTAAAACTTCAGGAGAATCAAGATGACAGCGAAGTTGGTTGTGACTATTGTTGGGATTCTTCTTATTCTTTTGGTCAACTGGTATTTTTTCTTCTCGAAAAGACAGACTAAGGCTATCCGTATCCAAGACGAGGGAATCCAGGAAGTCCAGATCAATGTCAAAGGAGGATATGATCCTGATGTCATCGAAGTCAAAAAAGGACTTCCTGTGCGGTTGAATTTTTATCGTGATGAAACCGCAGATTGTTCGGACACTATTGTGTTCAGTGATTTTAATATTCGAAAACCTCTTCCTGCTTACAAGACAACAGCAGTCGAGTTTACCCCGGAGAGAGAAGGAGAATATGTTTTTACCTGCGGCATGGGGATGCTGAAAGGTAAATTAATTGTCAAATAGGGCTGCCGAGTAAAAGGAAGGAATTATAAAAAAACGTTTGTACCATTTTTCGACTTGAAATCTTACATATACTATGTATTTAATATGATATAAATGAATCTCTTGGAGATAAAGCCGAATAGGAGGACAATGTGAAGAAGAAAAATCTCTTAAAACTGAAATATCTTTTATTTGGGGTGTGGCTGTTTTCTGCACTGTCACCAATGTTTGCCCAGGACAATGCTGAAGGACATGTTATTTTGACTCAATTGATACAGGAAGCATTGGAAAATAATCCCAGGATTGAAGCCGCAGTGAACCGTTCTTTATCCGCAGAAAAAGTCATTCCCCAAGCCGGAGCCATGCCGGATCCCCAGATCTCGCTTGGTTTGATGAATTTACCGGTGAACAGCTTTTCTTTTAGACAGGAACCGATGACCGGCAAGGTGATATCGGTGACACAGATGTTCCCGTTCCCAGGAAAACTTGATCTCAAAACAGAAATGGCAGAATTTGAGGCTGCGGCCATAAACTATCAACAGGAAGAAGTCCGGAACACTGTGGTTCAGATGGTTAAAACAGCCTATTACAGTTTGTATGGGATTGATCGAGCACTTGAAACCGTCCAAAAAAATCAAGCTTTAATGGAGCAGTTTGTTCATATGGCTGAAACGAAATATGCAACAGGGTCAGGTCTCCAGCAGGATGTTCTTCGAGCCCAGGTTGAGTTGTCCAAAATGGAAGATGATCTGATCATGTGGCAGCAAAAGCGTCTCGGCGTCGCAGCCAAAATGAATGCACTGCTTAACAGATCAGCAGATTCTCCTATTGCAACAATACAACAAGAGCTGTCTCTGTCTCCAATCATGAGGAAAAATGTCTCTATTGAAGATGTCGAAGAAAACAGGCCTCTTCTCAAAGCCTGGAAGGAAAAAATCCACAAAGTTGAATCCGCTGTTGAATTGGCCCAAAGGGATATCTGGCCCAATTTTATGGTCGGGGCCAGCTACAACCAACGGGCTGATTTGAAGAGTGGGATGAAAATGCATGACTTTGTTTCTGCGATGGTCTCACTGAATATTCCCTTATATCAGAAACGTAAACAAAATATGAAAATTGTCGAAAAAGAATTGACTCTTGATGCAGTCAAATCCGAGTATGAAAATGTTAAGTCCGGAGTTATGGCCGATATTCAAAGTCAAAGAGCCGAACTGGATCGGTTTCGTAAACGAGCTGATCTCTACGAAGGAGGAATCTTGATCCAGGCTCAGCAGTCTCTCGATTCTGCCCATGAGGGTTATCGTGTCGGAAAAGTCGATTTTATGACGCTGATCAGCAACTGGATGATGCTCCAGAATTATGAACTCCAATATTATTTTGCTCTGGCTGAATACCAAAAATCTCTGGCCAGCTATGAACAGACTATTGGAATAGAATTTTCCGAATTGGAAGAATCAAATGAGTTGTCTTTTCAATAAAAAAAAACAAAGAGGAGTCGGACATGAAAACTAAAATAATCTTAATATTGGTTGTGGGAATCCTTATCGGAGCCGTGGCCACATACGTTGTTGTCCCAAAAGCAAAAACGATGGATACGATGGCTCAGGACGAGGGAAAACAGCTCTATTCATGTGGAATGCATCCTGAGGTCATTTCAGATGAACCAGGGGATTGTCCTATATGCGGGATGAAGCTCACGCCTATAAAAAGCTCTGTACAGGCGGGAACAGGAGAGCCGGGTCAGAAGCGCAAGGTTCTCTACTGGCAAGCTCCCATGGATCCAACGGAGATCTACGAAGAACCTGGAAAATCTAAGATGGGGATGGATCTTGTCCCGGTTTACGAAGGGGACGAAGCGGGAGGAGCGGGCAGTATCCTTATTGATGGCTCTGTACAGCAGAATATGAACCTGAGACTTGCCAAGGTTGAACAAAGGACCATTTCCAATGTCATCCGAGCTTATGGAAAGGTCACTTATGCCCAGGACAAACAGTTCTCAGTCAATACAAAAATCAGCGGTTGGATCGAGAAGCTCTATGTCAATACAACAGGGCAGAAAATTCGCCGGGGTGAACCGTTACTCGAGATCTACTCGCCTCAGCTGATTTCCACGCAAGAGGAGTATCTTTTGGCGTTGAATAATTTGGAAAAACTGGGATCCAGCCCTTACGAAAGCATTCGCACCAATGCAAAAAAAATGGTGTCTCTGGCCAAAAACAGACTCGAATACTGGGATATTCCCAAAGCCGAGATTGAAAATTTGGACAATACGGGAAAAGTCCGCCGTACGATTCTTTTGAGATCTCAAGTCGCAGGTGTCGTGACCCACAAAGGAGTGGTCGAAGGCGACAAGATTGGCCCGGGAATGGACCTCTTTCATATTGCCGATTTGAGCGAAGTCTGGGTGGAAGTTGCGGTCTATGAATCAGAACTTCCTCTTATCAAAGAAGGGCAGCGGGCGGAGCTTGAACTGGATCACATTCAGGGAAAGACGCTGGAGGGAAAGGTGAATTTTATCTATCCCTATCTCGATAAAAAAGCCAAGGTCAACAATGTGAGGTTGGTTTTTAACAATGCTGATTCTTCTTTAAAACCTGAAATGTTTGCCACCGTGCGTATCTATGCACAAGTTGCGGACGATTCTACGGCGATCCCTACGGAAGCGATCATTCATTCAGGCGTACGGAAACTCGTGTTTGTGACAAAAGGGGATGGAAAATTTGAACCGCGTGAAGTCAAACTCGGAGCCGAATCCGATGATGGATTTACACAGATCCTTTCCGGCCTTTTTATGGATGAAATGGTCGTGGTTTCCGGTCAATTCCTGCTGGATTCAGAGAGCCAGACAAGAGAAGCCATAGCCAAGATGCGGGCCGCCCAAACCCAGAGAGCAGTGGAGGTTTCCACTGAAGGAGAGACGGAACATTCACATATTGAAGAGGCTGAACACACTCATGAAGCAGAGACACATGCGATGCAGGAAATGAATCCTGAAAAACTGTATGCCTGCCCGATGCATCCAGGGTTTATCACGACAGATCCCGAGGCAAGATGCCCCGATTGCGGGATGAAGCTTGTCAGTGTTACAGAGTTAGAGGGCAAAGTTGATCTGGAAAATGCGGAGTTTTACACCTGCCCGATGCATCCCGAGTTTCTGTCGACTGATCCGGATGGCCGCTGTCCTGAATGCGGCATGAAGCTTGAAAAAGTAAAAAAATAAGGACGATTACAAAAGATACGGAGTAGAATATGTTAGAAAAAATCATTGAGTGGTCAGTCAATAACCGGTTGCTGGTGATCCTTGGGATGTTTGCCATTATCGTGGCCGGATTTGTTTCTATCCAGACAACACCAGTGGACGCCATCCCCGATCTGAGCGATGTGCAGGTGATAATCCTCACAGAATATCCCGGCCAAGGGCCGAGTGTTGTCGAAGATCAGGTCACCTATCCTTTAACTACGGCGATGCTCTCCGTGCCCTATGCCAATGTGGTTCGGGGATATTCATTTTTCGGTTTTTCTCTTGTCTATATCATTTTTGAGGATGGGACAGACCTGTACTGGGCGCGCAGCCGGGTTTTGGAATACCTGAATTTTGCGGCCAGCCGCCTTCCCCAGGGTGCAACTCCCCAGCTAGGACCGGATGCGACCGGTGTGGGCTGGGTGTATGAGTACGTCCTCAACGGCGGTGACCAGGTTGACCTTCAGGAGTTGAGGTCGATTCAGGATTGGTATTTACGCTACGAATTGGCCAGCGTTCCTGGAGTGAGTGAAGTGGCCAGCATTGGCGGTTTTGTCAAGCAGTATCAGGTCGAAGTGGATCCATTAAAACTCCAGGCTTACGGTATCCCGCTGCAAAAAGTCCGGATGGCTATCAAGCGCAGCAACAACGATGTGGGCGGCCGCCTTGTTGAGATGGGAGAAACGGAATTTATGGTCCGGGGGCTGGGATATATAAAATCTGTCGAGGATTTAGAAAAGGTCCCGGTAGGCATGGGGCCGAATAATGCACCGATACTCCTAGAAGATATAGCAGACATCCATTTTGGGCCTGAACTCAGAAGGGGTATTGCGGATTGGAACGGTGAAGGTGAGACAGTTGGTGGAATCATCATCATGCGGTTTGGAGAAAATGCCCTGGAAGTCATCGAAGGTGTCAAGGCAAAAATGGAGGACCTGAAAAAGGGCCTGCCTGACGGAGTCACGATTGAAACGGCCTACGACCGCTCCTCGCTGATCAAGCGGGCTATTAAGACGTTGAAAGAAAAACTCTTGGAAGAGGCCATTGTTGTGGCCCTGATCATCCTCGTCTTTCTGCTTCATCTGCGCAGTGCGTTTGTGGCCATTATCACCCTGCCTCTGGGCGTATTGCTTGCTTTCATTGTCATGAGGGCACAGGGTCTAAATGCCAATATCATGTCTTTGGGAGGGATTGCCATCGCAATTGGGGCCATGGTGGATGCCGTCATTGTGATGATCGAAAATGTCCACAAACATATGGAGAAAGAGCCGCCCGAAAAAAGGAAAGACCATTGGGGTCTTATCGTAAGGGCTTCAAAAGAGGTGGGTCCGGCGCTCTTTTACTCCCTCCTCATCATAACCTTTTCTTTTCTGCCTGTTTTTTCTCTACAGCAGCAGGAAGGGAGGTTGTTTAAACCTCTTGCCTTTACAAAAACATATGCCATGGCGGCAGCGGCTCTTCTTGCCATCACAGTGGTGCCGGTTCTTATGGGATTTTTTATTCGGGGAAAAATTCGACCGGAAACCAAACACCCCCTCAGCCGGATTCTTATCAAACTATACCGTCCAGTGATTCATTTTGTGTTGAAATATAAATTGGCCACGATTTTTGTCGCACTATTGGTCGTTGTCGTCAGCTTTTTTCCGCTTACGCAGATCGGAGGAGAATTTATGCCTCCATTGAACGAAGGTGACCTGCTCTACATGCCGACAACTCTTCCAGGGATTTCGATCACAAAGGCCAAGGAGCTTCTTCAGCAGACGGATAAAATCATCGCAAGTTTCCCTGAAGTCGAGTCCGTATTTGGCAAGATAGGCAGGGCAGATACAGCTACGGACCCGGCTCCTCTGGTCATGATTGAGACCACGATCAAGCTCAAGGATAAAGAGGACTGGCGGCCGAATATGACCCTCGAAAAACTGACGGAAGAGCTGAATGATGCCGTTCAGTTTCCCGGTTTGACAAATGCCTGGACAATGCCCATAAAGACGCGGATCGATATGCTCAGTACGGGGATAAAGACCCCTGTGGGGATCAAACTTATGGGACCTGATCTTCAAACACTGAGCGACCTCGGGACAAGAATCGAAGCTGTCGTGCGGACAATCCCGGGGACAGCAAGTGTGATTTCTGAACGGGTGACCGGAGGAAACTACCTCGATTTTATCATAGACCGTGAGGCCTCAGCCCGGTACGGATTGACGGTTGGAGATGTTCAGGATGTGATCATGACCGCCATAGGAGGGATGAATGTCACTACGGCTGTCGAGGGATTGGAAAGGTACCCCATAAATGTTCGGTATAACCGTGAACTTAGGGATAATCTTCCCGCACTCAAACGGGTTCTGATTCCGACGCCATCTGGAGCACAGATACCTCTTGGGCAGGTGGCGGAATTCGAGATCAAAAAAGGTCCGGCGGCAATCAAGAGTGAAAACGCCAGACGTACGGCTTGGCTGTATGTGGACCTGAGGGATATTGATGTCGGGACCTATGTAAAGATGGCCAAAAGGGTGGTAGATACGACTGTTGACTTTCCGGATGGCTACAGCATTGTCTGGAGCGGGCAGTACGAATATATGCAGCGGGCTCAGGAACGCCTGCGGCTGGTTGTCCCTTTCACACTGCTGATTATTTTTCTGCTGCTTTATTTTAACTTTAAAAACATCACGGAAAGCCTGATTATCATGCTGTCCCTGCCGTTTGCATTGGTAGGAGGGATCTGGTTGATATGGCTCAATGGCTACAATATGAGCGTCGCGGTTGGTGTGGGATTTATTGCTCTTGCTGGAGTTGCGGCAGAAACAGGAGTCGTGATGCTGCTCTATATCGATAATGCCTACAAAGATCGTATCTCACAGGGACAGATGACGACACGAAAAGACCTGCATGAAGCCGTTGTACATGGAGCCGTGGAAAGGGTCCGGCCAAAGCTTATGACCGTCATGACGACTATCATGGGGCTTATGCCTATCATGTGGGGCCATGGCACGGGCTCTCAGGTCATGAAGCGCATTGCTGCCCCTATGGTGGGCGGTTTGATCACATCGACAATATTAACTCTGATTGTCATCCCTGCCATTTATTATCTCTGGCGCGGCCGCAGTCTCCAATAAAGAAGCAGCGAAGAAACATCTCTATTCCCTCTTCGGCGGACCCGGAACTCCGCGCGTAAACCTTGCTCATTAAAGAGAGAATTTCCAAGAAGACGCGTTCCACTTTTGTTAAAATCTCCCATGCTCAAACATACACTGAAGAATCAGGGCCAGGCCTTCCAAACATGAATAACTTTCTCGATATTAATTGAATTCTGTAGAAAGTTTTTCATGTTTGGAAGGCCTGGCCCTGATTCTTCTTCTCCTCGGATGTCGCTTTTTCCATCCTCTTCAGATTTCAAATTCGTGATTTCTCCATCATCTTCCCAGAACTCAAAAAAGAATCATGGAAATAGAAATAGTTTTTGACCTGGCTCTTGTCTTGTGCTATAAGTTATCTAAAATTGAAGAGAGAGACACAAGAATCTCGAGAAAACAAAAAAAATTCCCCCTCCTTTTTTCCAAAAATCGAATCTTTCAAGAAATATGAATTGACCCTGGAAGATGGTTCTATATTTTGCGGTTATTCTTTTGGTGCAGACAAGTCTATCTCGGGAGAGGTCGTGTTCAACACAGGAATGGTGGGCTATTATGAGTCCTTAACCGATCCCAGTTACAGGGGCCAGATCCTGACGTTCACTTATCCTTTGATCGGAAATTATGGTGTCCCGGGTGATGAGGTTCAGGATCAGCTGGCCAAACACTTCGAATCGGACAGGATTCACGTGTCTGCCTTGATCGTTTCCGATTATTCTTTTTACTACAGCCATTGGAATGCCAAAAAGAGCCTGTCTCAATGGCTGAAAGAACAGAGTATCCCCGCTCTTTTCGGGATCGATACCCGCGCATTGACAAAACGTCTGAGAGAGAAGGGAACGATGCTCGGGAAAATTGTGTTTGATAAAGATGTAGATTTTTACGATCCTTCAAAAACAAATCTTGTTAAAGAAGTTTCGACCGATTTGCCCATAATCTACAACACGGACGGCCAAAAAAAAATCATCCTCGTTGATTGCGGTGTAAAATATAATATTATCAGAAGCTTAATTCGAAGGGACTGCTGTGTCATCAGGGTACCCTGCGATTATGATTTTTTCCAGCACGAGTTTGATGCTGTTGTTTTGTCCAATGGGCCGGGAGATCCGAAGATGTGCCTGGAAACCATTGCCAATGTGAAACGGTGCATAGAATCAAACATTCCTACGCTGGGGATTTGCCTGGGAAACCAAATATTAGCCCTGGCTGCCGGAGCCAACACCTATAAGCTGAAATATGGACACAGAAGTCAGAATCAACCGAGTCTTGAGGTGGGAACAAAAAGGTGCTATATCACCTCTCAAAACCACGGTTATGCGGTAGAGACAGAGACTCTCCCAAGGGACTGGAAACCCTGGTTTCAGAATATCAACGATGGGACTAACGAAGGAATCCGGCATAAAACCAAACCTTGCATGTCAGTCCAATTTCATCCCGAGCATACACCCGGTCCCATAGATACGGATTTCTTGTTTGATGATTTTTTAAAAATTGTAGACAAATGAAAAAAGTCATTATTCTGGGAAGTGGAGCACTGAAGATCGGTCAGGCGGGGGAGTTTGATTACTCGGGAAGCCAGGCTATAAAAGCTCTCAGAGAAGAGGGTCTCAGCGTTGTGCTTGTCAATCCCAACATTGCCACCATCCAGACGTCCGACTCCTTGGCTGAAAAAATATATTTTCTCCCTGTGACCACCGACTTTGTCGAGAAGATTATCGAAAAAGAAAAACCGGACGGAATTCTTCTTGGATTCGGTGGGCAGACCGCTCTCAACTGTGGAGTGGAACTTTTTAGAAAAGGCATTTTAAAAAAACACAATGTTAAAGTCCTGGGAACATCTATCCAGGCTATTATGGACTGCGAAGATAGAAAAGACTTTGTTAAAAAGCTCAAAAAGATCGATGTGAAGGTGCCGAGGAGTTTAGCCGTATCTTCTGTGGAAGAGGCGCTCAAGGCAGGCGAT
>JAUWVG010000278.1 GCA_030617525.1 Candidatus Aminicenantota bacterium
CAAAGATCTGGATCCTGAAAAAACACAGGTTCCTCTCGACATGCATGCCTCAGCAGGAATTTATGCCCCCAGGATCGGTCCTTTAGGTCCGGATTGGCAGCGGGAGATGAGACTCCCGCTCAATCACCACTTCTATTTTGAATATTGGGTCTATGTTCCGATGCCTGAATGGGGTGAAGGGAAATATTTATCCATCCAATTGCATGACGGTGCGATCGTCACCGAACGTGGAGTCGAGTATTTCTATCCACCGCCCCGGGATATTCGTATCATTCGTTAATGGTTCGCAAATCGCACAGTTATTTTTCTGGAGCGTTAGCCTGGATTATTCACGAGGCTTTCCAACGTATTATCGACTTTGTTTATCTATTAGAGCCTTTCAATCAACGGGTCGAGATTAAGGAATTCAACAGTCAGGTTTTTATAAGCGCGTTGGAATGACCGTTTGACATCATAGGCGACAACATAGTTTTTACCCTCTGGATACAGACGGCGAAAAGCCTTCATACCCGCAGGTTCGAATTGATCTGTGGACCACTTGCATTCAATGGCTATTGCTCCTTTACCTTTTCTTTTCCAGACAAAGTCGACCTCGTGATGACGCTTGTCCCGCCAATACAGGATTCTTCGATCTTGGAATTTCCCCTGCATTTCATTCAAAACATAATGTTCCCATAACATTCCCAGGTCTCCAGGTCTCAACGTCTCCCATCCTTTAAAATGACAGATGAATCCTGTGTCAAAAGCATAGACCTTGGGAGCTGAAACAATCTCTGTGGCCCTCCTACTGCTGAATGGACGCACAATATGGATCACATAAGTGAGCTCCAGAACAGAACTGTTGCTAAATGCAAGTTAAGTTGTATATAGTGACACTATATGCAAAGTAAATTGCATTTGGGGACAATTGACCTATATTGTAAACACAATCTGCTTTGAATATGTATCATATCAGGCGTTGTTCTTTTGGCATATTTTCCGTATCCAAGTGCTGCCCAATAAGCCTCGTAGGTATTTCCCCAAAAAGCTCCATCCCATTAAAAGAAATCGCATCAAGGAAGTCCGAGGAAAGAGCTTGCAAAGGCAATAAAGGGGACGGTTCTATTTTTTTTCTTTTCTGTTTTTTTCTAAAAGTTCGATGTCGATCTTATCAGAAGGACGATCTGACATTTTTTTATTCTTGATCAGGTCATCCAGGCCTATGAAGTGGACTCTTTCAGAACCATACTCGCCCGTTACTCTATTCTGCCAGATATCTTGGAACTGAAATCCTTCCAACCTGTTCAAGAGGTCGATTCTCATAGGCTCATATCCTAACTGTAAGATGTTGCCATCACGTGTCAGGTCTTCAATGGATATGGCAAGCTCTCCAAAACCGAACTCTTCCAGTACTTTTAGAACCCTTTGGGCATTCTCTTTGCTGGATTCGACAAGGATGTCGATGTCTTTGGTGTATCTAGGCTTGGCATAAAATGCGACAGCGAAAGCGCCGATGATGCAGTATTTGACGTTATGTTTGTTTAATAAGTTTAAGAACTCTTCGTAGTCTTTTTCCACTTTCATGTTTTATATCCTTTTTCAGCTTCCAGTACTCTTCGCGGAGGAATTGAACTGTTTCTAATCTTTCGATTGGGGTCAGGGATAAATAGTAAGAGTCATCAAACTCCTGAGCTTCTTTAAATGAATTCGACTTATTTACCCAGATCTTCTGTTTCAAGGGGATCGGTCCTTTCATAAATATTATATCCTATTACTGGCCCGATATGAAGAGAAGAGATAACGATCCGTCAATTTATCCTCAGCAACATCCAAATCATAGTCTGTCTGTAAGCCCAGCCAGAACTTCGGAGACATATCGAAATACTCGGCCAGGTGATTTCAGAAGATAGGGCACAATGGCCTCTTTGGACACCAGACGGGAAAGGGATTGTTTTTAAATGGAGGGGTTATCCTGATAGGAATATCTATATGGTGTCTGCAGATGGAAGCAAGGCGATGGAACGTATTACAACAAGTCATAATAATCAAAGCCCTAGCTCTTTTTCGCCAGACGGTAATTTGTTGGTATATTTGGAGAATTATGCGGGGGATAAAAGGCAGAATTATGACATTCTTATATATAATTTTCAGGATAAGAGCACCACACCATTTGCGGCTACAGAGCATCTCGAGGTTTATCCGGTAATCTCACCAGATGGCCGTTGGATTGCCTATTGCTCTGACGAAGAAGGACAAATTGAAGTATATGTCCGTTCTTCCTCAGGTACAGGAAAAAAAATCAAAGTCTCTCGTGAAGGTGGTCTGTCGCCGCTTTGGGCAAGAAGTGGGAAACAGATATTTTATAGATGGCGAGAGCAGATGTGGGTTGCTGATGTGAAAAACGGAGCAAAATTCTCAGTTGGGAGGCCTCGGTTGCTTTTTGAAAAAAGTGGATTAGGTCGTCATTCAGGACGGCGTGGCTATGATATTTCCTTAGATGATCAAAGGTTTCTGATGGTAATGTGGAAAGAAAAAGAGTCTCAGCCCGCAACTGAAATGATCCTCATCCAGAACTGGTTCGAGGAGATTAAACGCCTAGTCCCAGTAGAGAACTAGGAAGAAAAAAAAGTATAGAGTAATATAAGAGATTCCCGCTTTGTGGAAGGACGCGGACGAAGGCCTGCCTGAAGTAGCGGATGCTAGAGAGAGGCTGGCCGGGTTGAAGAGTCAATAATCTAAAATATCAATCCCATTGAAATTATCCTGATGTCTTGACATTCTTAATGTCGTTCAATAAAATGAACGAATGTTCAAAATAATGAACAAAGGAGACAGGGATGCTTATTGATATATTCGTAAAATCTCCAGAACAAAAGATCTTGAGTTTGTTCGCCATGAATCCGGACAAACAATTTTATGGGAGACAGATATCCAGAAGGCTAAGAATGAGTCTGGGATCCGCGCATGGAGCTTTATCATTATTAGAGAAGAATGGGATTCTTGTTTCCCAAAACATTGGCAAAACAAAACTCTATAGATTGAAAGACTTCAATTCCATCATTAACACACTTAAAATTCTGAACACTCTCCTGATACTTGAGCCCCTCACTCAAGTACTCAAAGAAATCTCAAGGCATATTATTCTTTACGGCAGCTATTCAACCGGAACTTTTACATCTGAAAGCGACCTCGATTTGTTTATTGTCTCTGAAGAAAAAGAAAAGGTTACAAGTAATATTGATAGCTTTAAGAGAAAAACAAACCTTGATATTCGTCCTTATATTAAGAGCCTGATCGAATGGATCAAATTAGAGAAAGAAGATCCTGAATTTTTTAATGAAGTCAACCTGGGAATAACTCTTTGGGAAAAACCGATCGATGAGCGAGGCTGACTAACGTCAAGTATTATTTCTCCCCCCACAAATCTGTATCATGCCGCAGTTCGAATTCACATAACTATTTTCGCTTGACTTTCAGCCTGTTATATGTAAAACATACTATGAATATATAGATATTACATAATACAGGTAGAATATGGGAAGAAAAACTATGGGGGCTGTGAGCTCAAATTTGATATTGACACTCTATGAAGAGGGCTCTTTAATCTTTTCAGCACAAGATGTGAAAAGGATTACAGGCTCTGAAGGAAAATATTTATATAGCTTTATCCATCAATTAATTAAACGAGAATTGATCCTGAGGTTGAAGCCAGGAAAATATTTTATCATCCCACAAGAAATAGGAAGAGAAAGTCGATTTATTGGGAATTGGTATACAGTGGCAAGGGAAATTGCAAATTCCCCTTCATATTATATTTCACTTTATAGCGCAATGGATCTGCATAATATGATTACTCATCCATTGCTAAAAATTTATATCACATCTCCAAAACAGGAAAGAAAAAAGATTAGGACCATTGTAAATGTTCAGTTTGAGTTTATCTTTCAAAAGAAAGATAAAATCTGGGGTATTCAGGATATATGGATCACCAATACAGAGAAAGTAAGAGTAAGCGATTTAGAGAGGACCATTTTGGACTGCTTGATTAAACCTAAATATGCAGGCGGCATTCTAGAAATTGCAAAAGGAGTCTGGATTCAAAGAGAGAAAATTGATTATGAGAAGCTGTTAGATTACATAGAAAGGTTAGATATCTGTGTTGCCGCAAAAAGACTTGGGTATATATTTGAAATCCTGCAAATAGGAGGCGATTTAAGAGTCGAACTAAGGAAGTTTTTAAATGATAAATACTATCTTCTTGATCCTACCTTGCCGAAAACGAGCACTTTCAAAAACAATTGGAAATTGATTGCAAACATCGATCCGGAAGAATTGTTGAAAGCAATTCAAACATAACCATGATTGAACAACGGAATTTATTCAGGCTGCAGTCAAAATTAACTGTTAGGGGAAGATCAATTCCTGTCAAGACACTAGAAAAAGACTATATTGCGACTTGGATTTTAGTTGCGCTTTCAGAACAGGACATGGAAAATTTTTGGGTTTTCAAAGGAGGCACTGC
>JAUWVG010000227.1 GCA_030617525.1 Candidatus Aminicenantota bacterium
AAACAAATCTTCTGCTCAAAGCAACTCAGGTCTGAAATTTGAGATTTCATTTCCTTCAAAGGCTCACCCAGAACAAATAACAGGGCGTGTTTATGTCATTATTTCAAGAAACGGAATAAGAGAGCCAAGACTTCAGAGAATGCCCCCTGATGTTCTTATCTGGGGAAAGAAAATTTCTTTTTTCAAACCAGGAGAGGCAGCGATTATCGATGACAATGTTTTCGGATTTCCTCTGAAAAGCATCAGAGATATTCCTCCCGGAGATTACTATGTTCAAGGCTTCATCAATATTTACACGGAGTTTAAGCGTTCAGATGGGCATACACTTTGGATGCACAATGATCAATGGGAAGGACAAAAGTGGAACATATCCCCTGGCAATATCTACAGTGATGTAAAAAAAATTGAAGTTG
Source organism: Candidatus Aminicenantota bacterium (assembly GCA_030617525.1). Lineage (GTDB taxonomy): Bacteria > Acidobacteriota > Aminicenantia > Aminicenantales > Aminicenantaceae > JAUWVG01. Next base: position 414 of record JAUWVG010000227.1, read on the forward strand.
ATCCATCATCAGCAAAGGTCATACAGATCAGTTGTGAAAACGTTATTCCTCCAGTAAATGTTCCTCCCGATACTAACTGGGTAAAACGTATAAAATTCCAGAGCAAAATCCTCACAGAATTCTGGGGGCAGCCAATCTATTTAGGAGCAACAATATTATTGCCGAAAGGCTATGATACCCACCCTGATATATATTATCCTGTGAATTATATTCAGGGTCATTTCTCTCTTCGAGCTCCTAATGGTTTTAGTACTAAAGATCCTGGTGAAAAGAATCCCAGGGCTAGAAGAGGCTATGAATTTTATAAGTATTGGATTTCAGATGATTGCCCCCGGATGATAGCCGTAACATTTCAACACCCCACTCCCTATTATGACGACTCTTATGCGGTGAATTCACCTAATGTCGGTCCTTATGGGGATGCAATCATGAAAGAACTTATTCCTTATGTTGAAGACTATTTCCGGATTATTCGCGAGCCCTACACACGGATTCTTTCCGGAGGTTCTACCGGTGGCTGGGAATCCCTAGCCCTGCAAATATTCCACCCGGATTTTTTTGGGGGAACCTGGAGTCTCTGTCCCGATCCGGTAGACTTTCGTTTCTTCCAATGTGTCAATATCTATGAAGATCAAAATGCCTACTACAAAGAATTCAATTGGCTCAAGGTTCCCACCCCGTGTGACCGTACTATTGACGGCATTGTAACATTGACTTTTAAACAGACAAACCACATAGAGCTTGTAGTGGGGACTAAAAACCGATCAGGAAGACAAATAGACATATTTGAAGCAGTTTTTGGTCCGATAGGCTCTGATGGATATGTAAAACCTCTCTTTGATAAATTGACAGGTGAAATTGATCATTCTGTAGCAGAATACTGGAAAGAACATTATGATCTGCGCTATTATCTTGAGAAAAACTGGTCATGGCTGGGCCCTAAACTCGTCGGAAAACTTCATCTATACACAGGGGATATGGACACTCATTACTTAGACAATGCAGTGCGACTGCTTGAAAACTTCCTCGAAAAAACGAAAGATCCCTATTATGCAGGGGTCATTAAATACGGAGATAGGAAGCCTCACTGTTGGGGCCCCGAAAGAACAGAATTAATAAAATTATTCGCGGAGCACATCACTAAAAATGCCCCTCAAGGCGAAGATACATCAAAATGGAAATATTGATTTTGTAATCAATATTTAAAAAGGAGGAATTAATGAATCGACATCTTTTTTTGTCCCTTTGGTTATTCTTGAGCTTTTCTCTTTTGCTTTTTGCCGTGCCTGGAGAAATGACTTTTGACAAATACCACCAGCCCAAAGAATTAAATGCCTTGCTCAAATCCTGGACTTCAAAGCATCCACAGCTCACCAAACTCATAAATATCGGCAAGAGCTCAGGAAAAAATGACTTATTTATTCTCCGTATCGCTGCAGAGAAAAAAGGCTCTCCAGAAATAGATTCTAGGCCAGCAATATTTGTTTCTGCCAATTTAGAAGGTGTTCATCTTGTAGGAACTGAGGCCGCTCTTATGCTCATTGAAAAGCTGCTCACAAAATACAACTCTGATGAAAAAATTGCCGAACTTTTAGAAAAAAGAACTGTATATGTGGCTCCTCTTCTCAATCCTGATGCTGCACAAAACTATTTTGCCGACATCCGTTATGAGCGGTACACGAACGCACGCTCTATTGATGAAGATCTGGATGATTTGATTGATGAGGATGGTTTTGACGACCTCAACAAAGATGGCCTGATCACTCAGATGAGGGTCAAAGATCCTGCTGGCAACTGGATTTCAAACCCCGCTGAGCCCCGTCTAATGCGCAGAGCAGATCCTAATAAGGGCGAAAAGGGAATTTACAAAATTTACACAGAAGGGTTGGATAATGACGGAGATGGAGAATACAACGAAGATCCCCCTGGAGGCATTGAACTCAACCGTAATTTTCCTCACGACTTCGAATATTATATCAGGGCTGCTGGCCGCTGGCCTGTCTCTGAAAAGGAATCTATAGCCCTGGTGAAATTTCTCGCCTCTAAACCCAATATTGCAATGGTCTTGAATTTTTCGAGCGAGAACACATTTCTCAATCTCCAACAATCAGGCAGGACCAGGGATCCTGTAGCACTAGCTAGAATTCCAAGTCGGATGCGCAGGTTAGAACCTGTAATGAACATTGATAGGCAGGATATGCCTCTTATGAAAACTGTACAGTTAGACTACAAAAATGCGCTAGAAAAAGCTAAACTCAATTATCCCGAGAATAGGGCAAAAGGTGTGGGGAAAGGGTCCTTTATCGCTTACTGTTATTACCAGTATGGCGTTCAAGTCTTTTCTTCAGACCTATGGGCAATACCTGAATCTCAAGAAACATCTGCCAGGGAAACCAAGCGTGACATTCCAGCTAAGAATGTTGAGATGAGGGAAGGAATGCCCAAAAGAGGAAGTGTTAGGAAAGATGAGCATCCAGATATCTACATCCTTAATTGGTCGGATTCAGTCCTTAAAGGAAAAGGCTTCGTTACCTGGACACCTTACAAACACCCGACTTTAGGAGATGTGGAAATTGGCGGTTTTGTTCCCTACCTCAAAACAACACCTCCCCCTTCCGAAATTGAAAAGACCATCTCTTTTCATGCTGATTTCTATATTAGTCTGATGAACCGATTGCCAGAGCTTAAAATTAAAGATACCCAGGTTAAGGCTCTTGAAGATGGCCTGTATCAGGTCACTGTTTCTTTCACTAACATTGGAAGATTTCCAACTTCAACTGCTCAGGGTAGACTGGCTGGAACTGCCTCGCCCATTAGAGTTCATCTGAAGATGACAGAGAATCAATCGCTGTTTTCCGGCCGTCCAATCGAAGCTATTCCCGTTATCAATGAAAACGGCGATATCAAAAAACTGGAATGGACAATAAGAGGCAAAAAAGGATCTAAAATCACAATCACTGCAAAATCCCCAAAACTTGGTTCAGTGACGACGACTGTCGTCCTTCAATAAGACGGAGGAAAAAAATGTTTAAAAATAAAATTCTTTTGAGTTTATTGGTGATAGTTTCTATTCTGACTTTTTTGACTCCGAAAGCACTCTCTGCAGCTGAGATTAATCTTTCTTTTGATCACTACTCTACCCATGCAGAGCTCACCAAAATACTAAAAACTCTAGAAAAAGCCTATCCTCATTTTATGGCTGTAAAATCCCTTGGCCGTTCTTATCAGGGGCGAGAAATATGGGCTGTTGTTCTCAATAATCCTAAGACAGGACCGCCAGAACACAAACCGGGCTACTATATGGACGGCAACATCCATGGCAATGAAGTTCAGGGAACAGAAACCGCCTTATACGCAATCTGGTATCTGCTGAAAAACTATGGAAAAACAGAGATGGCCACTCGCTTGCTGGATGAGAAGGCATTCTACGTAATCCCAACGTTAAACCCCGATAGCCGCGATTATTACATCAATGGACCATCTGATCCGAGTACTCCCCGCACCGGACTCGTTCCATTTGATAATGATCGGGATGGACTTGTTGACGAAGACGGACCTGAAGATTTGGACGGCGACGGCTCCTTTACACAGATGCGAAAGAAAGACCCCTCTGGCAATTACAAAGCTCATCCTGCTGACCCCAGAATAATGGTCCCTGTTGAGCAAGGAGAAAAAGGCGAATACATTCTGTTGGGTCAAGAAGGTATTGATAACGATGGCGATGGCCGCATTAACGAAGACTCTCTTGGCGGGTATGATATGAACCGCAACTATGGGTTCTATTGGCAACCTGCCTATATCCAGCGCGGTGCAGGCGATTATCCGTTTTGCTACCCAGAAACCAAAGCTACGCTTGATTTTGCTCTAGCTAATCCGAATATCATGGGAGCCCAAGCCTTTCACAATACAGGAGGTATGATTCTCAGAGGTCCTGCATCACCTAATTTAGGGCCCTACTCCATGGCTGACTTACATATTTACGATTTTATAGCCAAAAAAGGAGAAAAAATTCTTCCCGGCTACAGATACTTAATTATCCAAAAAGACATGGGTACTGGATCCTATGGCAGTATGGTTGATTTCTTTTACAGTGCTCTCGGCATTTACACCTTCAGTAATGAATTGGATATACCTGCAACTCCAAGGCAGAGGAGGAGTGAAGGACAAGAAGATGAAGAAATGAAATTGCGTTCCCTTGCACGCATGCTCAATGAAATGACCTATCATGACCTGGTGCTCATGGGCGAACAGTACACAAATTGGAAACCCTATAAACATCCCCTCTACGGAGATATCGAAATCGGAGGAGTAAAAAGATTTGGGAGCAGGGTGTCTCCTTTATTCAAGCTGGCAGAGACATGCCACCGCAACGCTGCCTTTTGTTTTTATCATGCGGATCAGCTCCCTCATTTAGTTTTTGATAATGTCGAGGTCAAAAAACTGGAAAATAACATCTATCAGATTGATATCACGATTGAAAACACTTGTGTCACTCCCACAATCTCTGACATAGCCATTCAGAAAAAACTTCATCGATCTGATCGCCTCAAGATAGAAGGGGAAAATGTGAAACTTCTTGCTGCAGGCCTC
>JAUWVG010000315.1 GCA_030617525.1 Candidatus Aminicenantota bacterium
TTCTATTTAACACGTTGGGAGCTCATGTTGTCTGTGTGGGCCCCCCTCCCATTCTTCCCATCGAATTTAAACAATTTGGCGTGGAGGTGGACTACAATCTGGATCGAGCTCTAGAAGGGGCAGATGTAGTGATGATGCTGCGCATTCAACTCGAGCGTCAGCAGAAAAATCTCTTCCCCTCTATAAGAGAATACAGAAACCTCTACAGTTTAACCCCCAGAAGATTCCGCCGGGCGAAAAGAAATGCCATCATCATGCATCCCGGTCCAATAAACAGAGGCGTTGAAATCTCAGCAGATCTTGCAGATTCAGTGAAATCCGTTATTCTCAAGCAGGTTGAGAACGGAGTTGCGGTTAGAATGGCCGTCCTGTACCTTTTGTTAGGAGGAAAAGAGAGTGAAATTACTGATTAAAAACGGCAGAGTTATCGATCCTTCTTCACATACAGATGAAACTCTGGATATTTTGATCGACAAGAAAAAAATAATTGATATAAAGCCAAAAATTAACACCAAGGATGTCCATATCATTGACGCGTCCAGTCTTGTCGTCACTCCTGGTTTTATTGACATGCATACCCATTTACGTGAGCCCGGATTTGAAGACAAGGAGACGATACGTACCGGATCCTTAGCAGCAGCAAAGGGTGGTTTTACCACAATTGCCTGTATGCCCAATACTTTCCCTGTAAACGATACACGTGGAGTCACTGAATACATTCTCTCTGAAGCAAAAAAACACGCCGTGGTCAATGTTCTTCCCATAGCTGCTATCACTGTTGGACTCAAAGGGGAAGAACTTACTGAAATGTCTGATCTCTCCAGTGCCGGAGCCGTGGCCTTCTCTGACGATGGCGAACCCGTCTCCAATAGCCAGATCATGCGCAGAGCTCTCGAATACTCCAAACTTCTCGATACCGTCATCATCGATCACTGTGAAGATAAGAATCTCAGTGCTCAAGGGACCATGCACGAAGGTTATTATTCTTACTTATATGGAGTTGAGGGTATTTCCGACTCTTCTGAAGAAGTCATGGTCGCCCGGGATATAATTCTGTCAGAAAAGGCGAATACAAGCATTCATTTGGCCCATGTCAGCACAAAAGGTTCAGTTGATCTCATCCGTAAAGCAAAGAAGAAAAAACTCAAAGTAACGGCTGAAGTGACACCCCACCATCTGTTTTTGACAGATGAATCCCTTCAGAATTATGACACAAACCTAAAGATGAAACCCCCTCTTCGAAGTAAAGAGGACGTCCAAGCACTCCTTGCAGCCGTAAAAGATGGAACTATCGATATTTTTGCCACCGATCATGCTCCTCATACTTCTGATGAAAAAGCCGTTGAACTCGATTTTGCTCCTTTCGGGATCATCGGGCTCGAAACCGCCGTTCCTCTTCTTCTGGATAAACTAGTCCTCAAAAACATTATTTCTCTTGAACGATTCGTCCAAATGATGTCCGTGCGTCCTGCAGAAATTTTTGGCCTTGCAAACAAAGGAAAAATTTGTACGGGAGCGGATGCCGATCTAACAATACTGAACCTTCATAAAGAGAACATCATCGATGTCAATACATTCAAATCAAAAAGTCGAAACTGTCCTTTCCATGGATGGAAGCTTAAAGGCAAACCTGAAATGACAATTGTAGAGGGAAAAATTGTCTCATCAAGCTAAAGGAAAGGCATCGCATCGATGAGACCAGAGAAAATTAAGATTCTTGGATTCGAAAAAAAAATCGGCTATTCGTTTAAAAACAAAGATATTCTCATTCAAGCCCTGTCTCACAGCTCATTCGCCTATGAGAATCCTCAGGTCAATCACTCTGACAATGAAGTGATGGAATTTCTCGGAGATTCAGTTCTCGGTTTAATCATTGCAGATTATCTCTGCCAATCCTACCCTGAATTGTCGGAAGGAGAGCTGTCAAAGCTCAAATCTCAGGCAGCCAGCACCACCGCTCTTTTCAGTTTTGCCAAAAATATAAAGCTCGATAAGTACATCCTTTTAGGCAAAGGAGAAGAGAAAAGCGGTGGAAGAAACAAAAAAACCATTCTTGCCGGAGCCTTCGAAGCGCTGGTCGCCGCCATTTATTTGGATTCGGGGATCACGGAAGCCAGGAAGCTTCTCCTTTCCCAAGTTCAGTCACTTTTTAAAAAAATCGATGTCGATAAATTCCTTATCAATAACTATAAATCCGCACTCCAGGAATATCTGCAGAAAGCCAACCTTCCCGCTCCCAGTTATAAAACTGTCACTTTAAGGGGACCCAACCACAAAAGGAGCTTTACGGTCGAAGTGTTTTCAGAGAAAAAACTGCTGGCGAAAGCAAAGGGAAGTTCCAAAAAAAATGCAGAACAAAAGGCGGCTCAGAAAGCTCTTAAAAGCCTTTGGGGAAGAAAGATTAAAGCACTCAACTCCGACACATTTTTGCTTAAGAAAAAATCATAACTGAATCAATTTTCTAAAAGTTTAAACCCGCTCACCCCTGCTTATAAGGACAGAGATAAACTTCATTGAAGGAATATTGCTGGTCACAATCTTTATGATGGCCGCAATCGGGACAGCAAGGATCATTCCGGGAAGTCCCCATAACCATCCCCAAAAAAACAAAGAAAAGAGAATGACAAGAGGACTCAATCCTAAACCTTTCCCCATAACTTTTGGTTCAATAAAGTTGCCAAGAGTCATCTGTATTGAGCCTAATATGATAAGGATCCAAAAGGCCGGCCAAAGAGTGTCAAACTGAAATAGAGCGATTATCAGCGGAAGGGCTGTGGCAATAATTGATCCGATATTGGGAATGTAATTGAGTATAAAAGTAAAAAATCCAAAGACAATAGCAAAATCAACACCAAAAATAAGAAGAATGACCGTCGCCAGAAAACCTGTAATAAAACTGATGACTGTTTTGATGCCTAGGTATCTCTGGACTTGCGCATCAATATTATTTTTGATTTTAATAAACGTTTCTGCCTGTTCTCTTTTAAAAGAGCGAAAGACTTTCGCCTCTGTTTCTCCCCGGCCAGCAAGAATGAAAATAAGAAAAATGAGGATGAGAAAAAGATTGGACAGAAATGAAAAAAAAGATCCGAGTGTTGAAAGAAGCATGTTGATGTTCAGCTGTTCCATCAAGTTGAAAGATTCAATTTCTTGAGAAGAGAAATTTATTCTTTCGAAGATGGATGACAAAATGTCATTAATTTTCTGGCCATATTTTGGAAATTCCGACGCAAAGGTCTTTACGCTGGAGTAAAGGAGGGATCCCAAAAGGTAGACAATGAAAAATGTGACTAGAATAATAAACACAATGGCTACTGATCTCGGTATCTTTAAACGTGTCAAGAAATCTATAACCGGATAAAGAGTAAAGGAGAGAAATATTGCTAAAAAAAAGGGAAAAAGCACAGGACGAGCCAGCCTTAAAACAACACCAGCAATGAAAATGACAACAATGAGAAGACTGGCCGTGCTAACTCTGTTTGATTCCATCAAGTCTGTATAATCATTATAATTGATAAGTCAGCGAAAGTGAAATTTTATTTTTAACTCATCCCTATTTTCGTGATTTTAAGAACGCGTTCTGTAAAGTGACTAGAAATCACGGAAACGGGAATACTTACTCTTTATATCCCCTCTAGAGAGGAGTCTTCTCACCCCAAAAGAGGGCTATTTTGTATCGAATATCACCCCTCCCTTCATCGAAAAAGGCGATTTACGAAATTTGATCTCTAAATATAATATAACTATAAGAAAGTGAGGTATATAATACATTGAACACAAGGGATGCAAGTAACCTAAAAATCCTGATTGCCGAGGACAACGTCATTCTCAGCCGGAATCTTGCCAGAAATATTTCTAAATGGGGATACGAAGTCGTCACAGCTCGAAACGGCTCGGAAGCTTGGAAGTATGTTTTAGAAGACAACATTCGATTGGCGATTCTTGACTGGATGATGCCGGAAATCGATGGCATCACTCTCTGCAGAAAAATTCGCAAAGAACTCCCCAAACATAGATCAGAGTATGTCTATATCATTCTGCTCACGGGAAAAAATCAGCAAGATGACATTATCGAAGGGCTTTCATCAGGGGCAGATGATTACATGATCAA
>JAUWVG010000333.1 GCA_030617525.1 Candidatus Aminicenantota bacterium
AATAGTATCTGTCCCTATCGCAACATGAACTGTCACGGGAATATTCAGTTCATAGGCAGCGGCAAACAAACTCAAGTCTTTAAAAGGATAGGTTGAAGACGCAATCAATTTTCCCACAATCTCTCCCAAACCGAGTTTGTCCTGGCCTTCAGAAATCGCCTCATTGAGTTTTGTGCCGGTTTCACGCGACATCCCGAAATCCCCATCCTTGATTTGACTTTCCACATCCTCAGATGTGTGCCCAGAAAAAGCAATTTCAAAGTCATGGATAATTCCGGCTCCGTTTAACGCCAGTCCGGAAATCCATCCTTCCTTCATCATTTCAATGAGAACAGGATTTAGTCCAACCTTGATAGGATGTGCCCCAAGGGCGCAGAGGATGGGTCTCTGCCCATTTTTTGCGTATCTCATAAGTGAAATCAGGGTTTTTAAATCTCTTGCTGCTAAAAAATCCGGAAGACCGGATAGAAATGTTTCAAAAGATCCGGAAGACACAAACGGCTTTGCGAACTGAGAGGTCAAAACTTTTCCTTTTATGGACTTATGTGGAATGGTTCTCAAGCCGTGCGGTTTTGCAGGTTTAACCTTGTATTTACTCATTGTGATTGAAGAGATAGAAAAAGGAGATAGAGCTAGGACTGGATGTGCTTCAAATCCTGGCCTGGCCTGAATTTAATTCTTTTTCCCCTTTTTATCTTGATCTGTTTATTGCGACGAATGTCCCTGCCAAATCCGGTTTTCTTGGAAACAATTTTAAAACTTGCAAATCCCCTAATTTCAACTTTTTCTTCATTGGCAAGAGCTTCTCTTAAAGAAGCAAGAATGGTATCAACCATAAGCAATGATTTAACCCTGTTGAGTTCAGACTTCTCTTCAATCAGCAAGGCGATATCATTCTTGATCATTAAAAACTCCTTATGAAAGCACGAATAAATAAAACCTAATTTATTGAAAATAAAAAGTCAAGATAAATTATTGACTTGACCTTGGCTCACTCCTATAATGAAATTAAAGTGAAAAAATTTCTTGTTATTTGTCTTCTTTTCTTTGCTTTATCTGCGTTAAGCTACGCTTCGATATTAAAAATTACTGTTGACACGGCCATTCATCCCGTATCGTCGGAATATATACGTGATGCAATCGACAGGGCCGAAGCAGAAAACGTCAAACTTCTCATCATTGCTATAAACACGCCCGGCGGTTTAGACAGTTCTATGCGGGAAATTATGGAACGAATCCTCAATTCAGAAATACCTGTAGCTGCCTTTGTCAGTCCAAGCGGATCGCGCGCTGCTTCCGCAGGTTTTTTTATTTCCGTAGCCTGTGATATTTTTGCCATGGCTCCTGGAACTAGCACAGGAGCCGCCCATCCTGTTGGCATATCCCTGACCGGCCAACAGATGGATGATACGATGTCAGAGAAGGTCACAAATGATGCCGCAGCCTACATTAAATCTATCGCAGAAAAACGAGGAAGAAATATCCAGATGGCGGAAGATGCCGTCAGGAAGAGCTTTTCTTATACGGAAACAGATGCCCTGAAAGGGAATTTGATCGATTTAATCGCGGAAAATGATCAAGACATCATCCGGCATTTTCAGGGAAAAACGATAAAAAGATTTGATGGAGAAGAGTGGACGTTCGACCTTGAAAATGAAGAGATTATATCTATCCCCATGACAGGCAGACAGAGATTTCTCATCACGATATCAAATCCAAATCTGGCCTATATCCTTCTTATGATCGGTTTGCTTGGTCTCTACTTTGAGTTTTCCAATCCTGGAGCTATTCTTCCAGGAGTATTAGGGGGGATTTGCCTCTTGCTGGCAATTTTTTCCTTCCAGATACTCCCTATTAACTATGTGGGACTTTTTCTCATCATCCTAGCCATCGGCCTCTTTATCCTTGAAATAAAAATCCAGAGCTATGGAATTCTATCATTAGGAGGAATAGCAGCAATGATTATTGGTTCTATCATGCTCATAAATGCCCCTATACCGGAATTGAGGCCCAGTCTCAAATTTATCATTCCCATGGCTCTAGGCCTCTCTTTGATATTTATATTCTTGATCGTCATTGCGTTCCGAGCACATGCAAAGAAAGCCTCAACAGGAAAAGAGGGGCTTGTCGGTGAGGTTGGTGTCACGCAGACAGACCTTTCTCCGGAGGGAAAAGTTTTTGTACACGGGGAAATCTGGCAGGCAGAAGCAACCGAAGACCTCCCAATCGGAACTAAAGTTAAGGTTATGGAAGTTTTAAAACACCTAAAAATTAAGGTCACAAAAATTTAAAGGATCACAACCGCAGAGGAGGAAAAAATGGTAACTTATCCAATCATCATCGTTGCTCTTATCGTGCTCTATCTAATGAATTCGATAAAAATTTTGAGAGAGTACGAAAGGGGTGTCATCTTCCGTCTCGGGAGAGTGCTCGAGAAACCAAAGGGCCCGGGTTTGATATTCGTCTTCTCTCCAATCGACCGAATGGTCAGGGTCAGCCTCAGAATCGTCACCATGGATATTCCATCTCAGGACGTCATCACCAGAGATAATGTCTCAGTAAAAGTCAACGCCGTCGTTTACTTCCGAGTCCTTGAACCAACGAAAGCAATCGTAGAAGTCCAGGATTTCCTCTTTGCTACTTCCCAGCTGGCTCAAACAACCTTGCGGAGTGTATTGGGAGTCGTTGAATTAGATGAACTCCTCTCAGCAAGAGAAAAACTCAATGCACAACTTCAAGATATCATCGACAAACACACCGATCCTTGGGGAATAAAAGTCACGCTTGTGGAAATGAAACATGTTGACCTTCCGGAAAATATGATTCGTGCCATCGCTAAACAAGCGGAAGCCGAGAGAGACCGGCGCGCAAAAATCATTCATGCCGAAGGTGAATTTCAAGCCGCTGACAATCTCATAAAAGCAGCCAATGTCATATCGGCAAATCCTCAAGCCCTGCAGCTAAGGTTTTTGGGAACACTCGCAGAAATAGCCACCGAAAAAAATTCCACTATTATCTTCCCCCTTCCTATTGATTTACTAAAGGCGTTTACTCATAAAAATGAGAGTAGCGATTAGAACACAATGAGCAGTAAAGATTACAGAGAATTACAGCTATCAAGTTCTCAGCTTGTCATCATTTTTTTGGCGATCATCATCCTCGGTGTCATCATTTTCCTTCTTGGAATTTCAGTCGGAAAAAAGAGAACAGAAATTGTATTAGCATCCCAATCTGGGACAGAACAGATCTCGGAAATAATCGCAGGAGAAAAATTTGTCCCTATCGAAGATCCACAAACCAAGCCCGCTGAAAAGACAACAAATCAACAAAAAAGCAAACCTCAACAGGAGAAAGTTTCATCATCCAATCAGCAACAGAATTTGGATTGGTTTATCCAAGTCGGAGCATTCAACAATCGAGCAGGAGCACAGTCCGTTGCAGATAAGCTAAAAGAGGAAGGTCTCAATGTTTTCGTCCTCGATCCATATTCCTCAGAACGCAGAAGCGTTTTCAGAGTGAGGATCGGTGGATATGCGACAAAAGACCTGGCAGAGAGGGCAAAGGCCGAATTGGTTCGAACGGACCCAAAAGCTAAAGATTATTTTGTTATCAGGCAGAGATAAAATTTAAGTCTGAATGATACGGCGTCACCGCAAAAATGAAAATTCGCTTCGTGGATATCCTTCTTGCTCTGTTGAGTGGCCTGCTCTCTGCAGTGGCCTTCCCTAAATTCAACCTGTCTTTTATTATATGGATATCGATCATCCCTTTACTCTTCATTATCTCTAAGAAAACGCCCAAACAGTCGTTTCTACTGGGAATGGTTGCCGGATTTTCGTTTTATGCCGTCCTTCTCTACTGGATCCCCGATGTCCCAGCCCATTTCGGCGATCTTTCAATAGGCCTCAGTATTCTCATATATATTGTTTTCATGCTCGTTCTATCACTCTTCTGGGCTTTTTTTTCTCTTTCCTTTTCAATAATTCGCAGGTCTTTTCCTCTTTCCGCTTTTTTTATAGCTCCTTTTCTCT
>JAUWVG010000057.1 GCA_030617525.1 Candidatus Aminicenantota bacterium
TCAGAGGGGACATCAATGAATCGACAGCCGATATCAAATTTGAAGATTGGCTCGGAAGACCGCTCTCTCGCCCAAACTATACGGACTTCTGCGATAATCCAGTCGCCGCTGGGAAGAGCAAAGTCAACTGTGAGAATTGTGCCCACAGGGATGTTTTTAGTTCCAAAAATCCTGACCCCTCCCATACTGATATTTTGAACACGTCCATCTTTCCCAAAAAACTCAGTTGGACGCAGTTTAACCGGGATCTCAAATCGAGGATATTTACGTCGATCTTTCTCATTTTTAGATTCTGGCATTTATGTTCCCCCACCAAGACAACATTATGAGACAATCAGAATACACCGAGGACTCTATAATATCAAGCCCTTTCCTAACCTGGATTGAAGATGTATTTCCCATTTTTTTTTTCGATCTTTCCAAAAAAGAATTCAGGGTCATGGTTGAATGCCATAGTCCAATCTTCTTCTATGGCAAGTCCGTAAAATTTTTCTTTATTCTGCATGGTTTTCATTGGGAAGAGATCGTAACTCATGACATACGGAAGTCCGACATGGCCGGAAGTAGGGACCATGTCTCCGAGAAAAAAAAGCACCTGTCCTTCGAATTCGATCTTGACACACTGATGAAAAGCTGTGTGTCCCGGTGTTAGCAGCACTTCGATCCCTTCTATGATTTGTGTATCCCCCTCAACAAGATGGAGCTGCTTGTGTTCTTCTATAGGACGAAAATACTTCGCGAGATAACTGGCCTTATCCCTAGGCGTAGGATAGCATGCAGATTCCCATTCCCCTTTTTGGACAATGTATTCTGCATTAGGAAATGTAGGAACATTCTCTCCACCGCTGTCGATGAAGGTGTTTCCCCCACAGTGATCAAAATGAAGATGTGTATTGATAACATAATCGATGTCCTCTCTCTCCAGTCCGACATCTTTAAGAGTATCAACAAGACCTGGATGGAGATCGAGGGAATATATGTTTTTGAATTTACTATCCGGATGAGTTCCGATGCCTGTATCAACAAGAACATTTTTGTCTCCGGTACGGATTAGGATAGAATTGAGCCCCAGCCTGATCCTGTTATGTTCATCAGCGGGATACTTTTTTTCCCACAGTGTTTTAGGAATTACTCCAAACATGGCTCCCCCATCTAGACAAAAAAAACCGTCTCTTAAGCCATAAATTTGGAAGTGTCCAATAGTGAGAGAGTTTGCGGTCATCCGAGAAGCTTATCCAGATCAAAGACCAGCTCTTCTTTGTCATATCTGGCAAGTTCGATCTCATCGGTATCCATACGGATGGCATCCTCGGGGCAGGCTTCCACACAAAAGCCGCAGAAACAACACCGCGTAAGATCTATGATAAATTGAGATGGGTATTTTTGAATTTCAGGATCCGGATCTTCGGCAGCTTCAACATAGATACATTCTGATGGACAGACCGTCACACACAGCATACAGACAACACAGCGAGGTGTTCCATCTTTATGCTTCATTAAGCGGTGCATACTGCGGTGCCTGTAGGCGATAGGCTGTCTGACATCAGGGTATTGAATAGTCGCGGCACCTTTCCGTTTCGTTTTGATATGAAAGAGCTTTAAGATATGGAAAAAGAGGTTTACCCAAAAATGACGGGCCGTAATAATGCTGCCTTTGACGATTTCGATAAAAAATCCAATCTGCTTTATCATTTTATAAAACTCATTACAATCCCTGTAATAGCGATATTGATCAAACACAGCGGAATGAGCAATTTCCAGCCAAAATCCATGAGCTGGTCATAGCGGAACCGGGGATAGGTCCATCGAATAAGAATCTGCAGCCAGCAGAAAAAGAACACTTTGAGGTTGAATATCAGGACCTGTAGGGCTACAACAAGCCCATTAGACATAAGCCATTCTCCTCCCCATGGAAAATGGAATCCGTCCGCAGCAAGCCAGGGAACCTGATAACCGCCAAAAAAGAGAGTGGTCAGCAGGCACGCGATGATCAGAACCTTCATGAAATCCGTAAACATATAGAGTCCCCACTTGAGACCGCTATATTCGGTGAAGTATCCGACGATTTCCGACTCTGCTTCGGGAAGATCGAACGGAACTCTCTCTGACTCTGCCATAGCTGCCAAAAAGAACACAATAAAACCCAACGGCTGAAGGACAATACCCCATTTGGGAAGGAAGCCAAACAGCAACGCTCCTTGAGATTCAACGATGGCTGAAAACTTCAGCGAAGGATAGACCATGACCAACCCGACAAGTGATAATCCTAGAGCCACTTCATAAGACACAAGCTGAGCAGCTCCTCTTAATCCGCCGAGAAGCGTCCAGCGGCTGTTAGAAGCCCAACCGCTGAGCAGGACTCCATAGACAGAGAGTGACAACATGGCTAGGACAAACAAAATTCCGATATTGAGATCCAGTACCTGGAGTTTGATGACTTTCTCACCGATTTTTATGTCGCCGGCAAAAGGAATGGTCGCAATTGTGACAAGAACAAAATAGAAAGAGAGAAAGGGGGCAAGATTGTGTAGAAATTTATGGGAAAACTTCGGTGTGAAATCTTCTTTAAAAAACATCTTGATGGCATCTGCAAACGGCTGGAATATCCCAATAATCCTGAAACCGAAAATATTGGCCCGGTTTGCGCCAACGCGGTCCTGCATTACGGCACTCTCTTTCCGCTCTAACCAGGTCAAATAGAGAGCCAGTATAAGAAACCACATCATGGCCATAATAACTTTAATAAAACTGATGAGAATATCTATTGGCTCAATCACTTTTCTTCCCAAAATCTGAAATTTCTTTTCTTATCTCCTGTAAAATTGTTTCAGGTGACGAGAATTGATCGTAATATTTATGATTAATATCGATTTCTTTTGCCATCTCGACTAGGATTTGCCATTCCGGCCGGGAGTCTCCCAGCGCTTCCAATGCCGGCGAAAAATTTTGAAGTACACCATCAATATTGATCAAAGATCCGCTCTTTTCCGCAATCACAGCCGTCGGAAAAACCATATCCGAAACATCAGACAGATCATTTTTATTGGATGCAAAAAGTATTTTTGTCTCAGCTTTATCAAAAACTGCTTTAACGGAAGCACTACCTGCAGAATCGATGTTTGGAGGAGTAAAAGCCAAAACAAGTTTTATCTTTTCTGGAAGTTTATCCGATGACAAAGACTTCGCTTTCAAGCCGAGCTCTTGGAGACCGCGTTTATTTGGACTCCGTTCGGTCGTAATAAGAAAGTCATCCCCTTCTCCATCCGGTATGTCGATAAGATAAACATTCTCAAATTCCTGATTTTCAATAAGAAATTTTTTGATAAGAAAAAGTTCTTCGTTCGTAAGCCAGGGGTTAAGAATAAGAACAGCTCCCGATGATCTGTCCATTGGGTGAACTTTCTTCATTTTTTCAGAAAGTATTTTCAGGGCTTTCTCCCAATCCATTGCCTCGTTCTGTTCATTCTTTAAAAGAATTTGCTCCAGCCGATTCTCATTGATATAGCCGTATCCGTACCGGCCGATATCACAAATCCAAAAACCGTTGATATTTTCGTTTCTCCGGGACTGGATACGGTAAACCCTTTTCGGAACCTTAAAGTGGGAAAATCCCTTATGAGAGTCAATTGTTATGCTGCAGCCACGGCTGCAGAGAGGACAAATGGAATCTCCGCTTTTTAAAAACCAGCTGCGCGTTTGGAAGCGAAAATCCAAGTCCGTGATAGCCCCAACAGGACAAATTTCAGCCAGGTTCCCGGAGTATTTATTATTAACCGGGCCGTCCTCAAGAATACTGATTTCGGCATGAACTCCCCGTTCAAACACACCGAGTTCATGTGTTTTTGTGATCTCTCTCGTGAATCTCACACATCTACGGCAGAGAACACATCTTTCCTGGTCATGAATGAGTGTTTGTCCAATTTTTCTCTTTTTTTCTCTTTTTTCTTTGTTTTCACTATACCGGCTTTCAAACATCCCATATTTTTCATAGTAATCCTGAAGCTTGCAGTCTCCGGCCTGGTCACAGATTGGACAATCCATGGGATGGTCGGCCAGCAAAAATTCCAAAACTCCTTTTCGGGCTTCAACAACCCTCTCATTATTCGTCGACACTTTCATTCCATCTCTGACAACCGTTGCACATGAGAGTTCGAGCTTGGGCACACCTTCAATTTCAACCAAACACATACGGCAAGTGCCTTCAGGGGCAAAAGCAGGGTGATAACATAAATGAGGGATCTCAATACCGGCCTGTTCGGCAGCCGTGAAGACAGTGATCCCTTCTTCTACCTCGAAGGGTTTCTCATCGATAAAAATTTTGACCATCTAGATTTCTCAGTTTCCTATATATGATTCAATCTCTTGTCTGAATTTATTGACGATTGAAAGTATCGGCAAAGCCGCAGCATCCCCTAGTGGACACAATGTTTTTCCCAAAATGTTTTTTGCCAGCCGTTTGATATTATCGATATCCTCTATTTTGCCTTGTCCATCGGCGATGCGTTGGACGGTTTTGTTGATCCATTTTGTCCCGATACGGCAGGGCGTGCACTGGCCACAGGACTCATGAGAGTAGAATTTTGTGACTATTTTAAGCACGTCCAGGATGGAGGTGTCTTCATCGATAACGATGATTGCTGCTGAACCCAGCATGGATTTCGCTTCGGCAAGCGAGTCAAAGTCCATATTTATGTCAATCTCATCAGCAGTCAATATGGGTGCCGACATCCCTCCTGGAATGACAGCTTTTAGTGTCTTGCCGTCTTTCATTCCCCCGGCAAGTTCGAATATGATCTCTTTGAGGTTCGTTCCCACAGGCATCTCATAAATACCAGGCTTTTTCACCATCCCACTGACACCAAAAATCCTCGTGCCTCCGTCTTTGGGCAGCCCTGTTTGAACGAACGTCTCGGCCCCGTTCAGAATGATTTTAGGAACATTCGAGAGTGTTTCTATATTATTGATAACCGTTGGACTTTGGAAAAGGCCTACAAGCGCTGGAAACGGAGGTTTTAGCCGTGGATTTCCTCTCTTCCCTTCCAGTGATTCCAGGAGAGCTGTTTCTTCACCACAGATATAAGCACCTGCTCCTCGATGGACATAGATTTGACAGTCAAATCCGGAATTCAGAATATTTTTTCCCAGGTATCCTTTCGCATTGGCTTCGGCTATCGCTTTTTCCAAACCAAGAGCCACGTTCTCATACTCGCCACGGATGTAGATGTAGGCTGTGTTGATCCCCACACAGTATGAGGCAATGAGTATGCCTTCCAGCAGGAGATGGGGATTGTGAGTCATGATGTAGCGGTCTTTGATTGTCCCCGGCTCTCCTTCATCGGCATTGACACAGAGGTATTTGGGTTTGTCGACACCTTTGGGGACAAAACCCCATTTGACACCGGCAGGAAAACCTGCCCCTCCCCTTCCTCTCAGATTGGCATTCTTTACTTCGGCAAGGATGCTTTCAGGATTCATCTCCTGGAAGGCTTTCTCAACAGCTTTATAACCGTCATGCTTGAGATAGACATCGATTGTAAAAGAATCCTTGATCTCGAAAAGTTTGGTTAAAAGTTTTTCTTCCACTGTTTTACTTCAAATTATCGAGTATTTTGTCAATTTTTTCTTCGTCTAAATCCCCATAATAATCAAAATTCACCATCATGCAGGGTGCCTGTTCACAGGCGCCTAGGCATTCTACTGTAGAAATCGTGAATTTTTTATCTTTTGTAGTCTCTCCCAGTCCGATGTTGAGCTTTTTCAAAAGAAAATCGAGCAGGCCTGCACCTCCCAGAAGAGAGCAGGACAGATTCGAACACACTTGAATATGATATTTCCCCACAGGCTTGCGGTTGTACATGGTATAAAACGTGACAACTTCTCTGACTTGGACGGGTTTGATATCCAATAGAGCGGCCACCATACGCTCGGTGTCTTCACCGATGAATCCGAATTCCTGCTGGGCTACATGAAGGACAGGAAGGAGGGCGGCTTTTTTTTCCGGATAATGCGCTAAAATATCCTGCACTTGTTTTTTGACCTTATCCGAGAATTCTGGACTCATCTATCTAGCTCTCCTCCGATCATGTTCAAGGAACCAAAAGTTGGGATGACATCGGCGACATAGTGACCTTTGATCATCTCTTCCAGTGCGGAAACAATATGAAAACAAGGTCCCCTAAGATGAAGCCTGAAAGGTTTGTCTGTGCCATCCGACACAATATAATAACCGACCTCACCACTTCCACCCTCGACAGAAAAATAAACATCCCCTTTGGGAGGCCTGATACCGTGATCTTTCATAAAGAATTTAAAGTGATTGATCAGTCCTTCGATGGAAGTGTAAGTGTCTTCCTTTGGCGGAACAATATATTTTTTATCCTCGGTCAAAATGCCAGGATATTTGACTTTTTCAGAGCCTTCGAGATTTGGAGAGAGCTTTATAGTGTCTTCTACGCGTTTGCTCCTTGATGTTTTGATGGCATCTTCAGGCTCGAGACCTTTTATCAAAAGCTCCTCTGGTCCCGCAGATTTCGGAATTTTATTCAAACACTGCTCAATAATCCTCAAACTCTGCTCCATCTCTTTCATCCTGACCAGGTATCTGTCGTAATTGTCTCCGTTGTCACCCAGAGGCACTTCAAAATCCAGTTGATCATAAACCAGATAGGGCTGAGCTTTTCGAACATCATAGTTGACCTTAGAGGCTCTAAGACATGGCCCACCAAAACCATAATTGACCGCCATCTTGGAACTGACAACAGCTACATCCCGGGTCCGATCAATCCATATCCTATTCTTATCGAGCAAGCCGTGATTATCTTTGAGAACCCTGCGGTTAATTTTTGTGGCCTTCGCCAACCGCGTTTTGATATCTGGGTGGAGATCGGCCCTTACTCCTCCTATTCGGATATAGGACGTTGTCATCCGGGCACCGGTTGTCTCCTCGATGATATTCCACAATTCTTCACGAGCCTGGATGTAATAGAGAAAAGCAGTAAAAGCACCGCACTCCATGGTCATAGCGGCCAAAGCCGTAAGATGGTCGGACACCCTCGAAAGCTCGCATAAAATCACGCGAATGTACTGCGATCGTTCAGGGGTTTCGATGCCAAGCATCTTCTCCATCGTCATGACATAGCCGAGATTGTTGATCAGAGGAGACACATAGTTGAGCCTGTCGGTGTACGGGAGGAGATTGAAAAATGTTTTGTGTTCACATGTCTTCTCAAATCCCCTATGGAGATACCCCACTTCGACTTCTGAATTGAGGATTTTCTCTCCATCCAGCTCCAGCATGATCCGGATAGTCCCATGCATGGCCGGATGAGAAGGCCCCATATTGATGAGGAGGTTCTCTTTGTTGGCTTCGTTTTGCAGTCTAGTCGGCATCTTCATATCTCATAGGGATAATCGGTTGGCGTTTACGCAAAGGATAATCTTTGCGCAGCGGATAACCTTCAAATCCATCATACATAAACAGTCTTCTTAAATCCGGATGTTCGTTAAAATGGACACCAAACATATCAAAAACTTCCCTCTCCAGCCAATTTGCATTTCCCCAAAGGGAAGTTAAAGAATCTATCTTCAGGTCATTCTCGTCCAGTCTAATTTTTATTCTAAGGCGATTTTTATTCGATATAGAATAAAGGTGGTAGACCATCTCAAAACGCGGTTCTTCTCCCATATAATCCACACACGTCAGGTCTAAAAGCATAGCAAAATTATGGGGTGTTTTTTTGAGAAATCTGACGATATCCCGCAGGGATTCTCTTTTCACTCGGATGACATCATCCCCAAATTGCTTAGAGAACTCCGTAATGTCGTCTTTAAATTTGACTTTAAGTTCTTCTATTACTTTTTTGATTTCCATCGCCAATCTTGTTGTTGATATTGAATTTTATCTTGTAGTTTTTCTATGGCATCCAGGATTGTCTCCGGACGTGGAGGACATCCCGGAATAAACACATCGACCGGGATAATTTTATCGATTCCCTGCACGACCGCATAGTTGTCGTAAATGCCCCCGCTGAGAGTACAAGCCCCACATGCAATAACCCATTTTGGCTCGCACATCTGTTCATAAACTGTTCTAAGTACCGGAGCTTCTTTTTGGGAAATTGTTCCGACTACAAAAAGCATATCTGATTGACGTGGGGAAAATGTTGTCATCCCAACGCCAAATCTGTCAAAATCCCAGTGAGCGCAGGCGGCCGACATGTATTCCATTCCGCAGCATGCAGTAATGAACGGGTAATGAAAAAGAGAAAATTTTCTTCCCCACCCCATAACATAGTTCAGTTTGGTTGTAAAAAAACCGCCTTTGTATTTTCGCTCTTCAGGATAATGATGCCTCGGCTTTATTCTTCCCACTGAAAAGCTCCTTTCTGCCAGGCGTAAACGAAACCCACAACGAGGATGAGGACATAGGCGAACATAATGAGCAAGGCCGAAGATCCCAATTTCTTAAAAACTAACGCCCATGGAAAGAAGAAGACCACTTCGACGTCAAAGAGGAGAAACAGGAACGCAACAAGATAATATTTTATAGGAATAGGATAAATAGAATCTTGAAGATAGGGACTTCCACACTCAAACGGAGATTCTTTGATTGGAGTTAATTTTTTAGGCCCGAGGATTTTGTTCACCATGACCATGATGAATCCTATCAGCCCGAACACACCAAAAACTAATATTATTTCTACCATTTGCTTTTTATAAAGGGATTGATTGTATAAAAATATTTTGAAAGATGCAAACATTTTGACATATTTATTTATTTTTTTCATAATATTTATATCAAACGTTGTTTTCTAGAGGAATTCACTGATAAAGAAGAGGTCAACAAGTTGCAAAAAAGAAGAAAAAACACATTTTCACCGAAAATTTTTCGCCGTTTGTTTTGTTTATTTTCCTGCGCCGTAGTGCTCTTTTATTTTTTTAGCTGTCAGAAATCCAAAGAGGATCTCAATTTCATCCTCATTACACTGGATACACAGCGAGCCGATTACATCAGTGCCTACAATCGCCAAAATGCATCCACCCCAAATATCGATTCTTTAGCTCAGCTGGGCACACGATATGAAAACTGTTTCAGCCTCATCCCCATCACACTGCCCTCGCACGCATCCCTCTTTTTCTCTGAGCCTCCCCATAAAATCAAGAATTACAACAATGGGCAAATCATAACA
>JAUWVG010000293.1 GCA_030617525.1 Candidatus Aminicenantota bacterium
TCCATCTCCTCCGGCCCAGGAATCGAGCCAGACGTATTTCCATCCGTCAGGGTATATGGGGTTCCACTCCTTGGCCGGACCGAAAACAGATGCATCATCTTGTGTCCCCCCATAGACATAATAGGGATCCCGGTTATCGACAGAGATATCATAAAACTCTCCCGCCGGGATGTTGTTGTGATGGAGCCAGGATTTCCCATTGTCCAAACTCACATATAATCCGCCATCATTGCCGAGGACCAGGTGATCGGGATTTTGGGGATTGATCCACATCTCACAGTGATCGAGATGAAGTGGTTCGGCCCTGTTGGGAAAAAGAAGAAAGACATCCCCGGCAACCAGGTTAAAAGTTTTTCCTCCGTCTGAAGAGTGTGCCATCCTGACACCCAACGCATAGAATTCTTCGTCATCCTTTGGATTGACATAACAGTCTGCAAAATACCATCCAATGCGTGAAAATATTTGGAGTTCATCCTCATGGGTCCTCTTCCAGGTTGTCCCTCCATTCAGAGAACGGTAGACCTCAGCGTATATTCTGTTGTCCTTGTTAAAATTATCGACTAAAGCATAAACCTTATCCGGATTCGACCAGGAGACAGCCAGACCGATCCGGCCAGTCTTTGGGCCGTCCGGAAGACCGCCTGTCAGCCTTGAGAAAGATTGTCCGCCATTTGAACTTTTGTAGACGCCGCTCTCCGGTCCAAACGTTGTCGGATTATTCTCCCACATGGAGACGTAGATCACCTCAGGATCGGATGGGGCAATGACTACATCGATGGCCCCTGTTCGCTCGTTCACAAAAAGGACGTGCTCCCACGTTTTGCCTCCGTCCATAGTCCGGTAAAGACCTCGATTCCGGTTGGTGGACCAGAAATGTCCCAGCACCGCAACATAAACAATATCAGGATTTTTAGGATGAACGGCAATTTCTCCGATATGAAAGGAATCATGCAGGCCGGTGTTTGTCCAGGTTTCACCCCCGTTATCAGAACGGAATACTCCTGTCCCGGGCATGGTGAAATTTCTCGCTTTTTTCAAACTTTCCCCTGAACCGAGCCAGATTATATTTGGATTGGATGGAGCCAAAGCAATATCGCCGATTCCCAGAGCCGACTGATTTTCAAACAGGGGTTTCCATGTCAGGCCGCCATTGATGGTTTTCCAAAGGTTTCCCGAACCAAAGGCAACATACATCGTTCCGGGATTGGCCGGATCGCATTGGACTGCCTCAACTCTGGCAGAATTCATCACAGGGCCGAGAGATATCCATTTCAATCCAAATGTGGATTCATTTTTGAGTTTGAGGTACTGCTCCCATGAGTCCAGAAGCGGACTCCTGGCCTCTTGGGCCTGGACAAAAAAAGAACTCGTCAAACTCAAAAAAACGAATGCGATCAAAAAAGTTTTATTTTTCATTATAAAAACCTCTTTTTCTTATAAAAGTGCAAAAAACGTACCACACTCCCAAGAGCGTGTCAATCAATTCAAAAAAAGAGGATTTGGGCTTGAGAAAAGAAACCCTTTTGCAATAATATGGTGTTTAACCAAACATTAAAAGATAAGAGGAGGAATAATGAAAAACAAACTTGCGCTGATTCTATCGTTTTGTATGGTGATTCTCTTGATGCAGACAGTCCATGCCATCCCGCCTACTGACATCGAAAACATCATCAGGGACATATCTAAAGACAATGTTGAAAACATCCTCAAGAAACTGGAATCCTTCCAAACACGGCACGTGTTCTCCTCGGACAAGGAAGGATTTGGAATAAAGGCCGCTGCCGATTGGATCCATGAAAAGTTTACAAGCTCCAGCCCTAAACTCAAAGTGTTTTTTGACGACTACGAACTTCCTCCTCAAAGACGGATCAACCGGGACGTGACCATGCGCAACGTCGTGGCCGTACTGTCCGGACGACTTTCAAGCGACCAGGAACGAATTTTTCTTGTCAATGCGCATTACGATTCTTACGCCCGGAAGACAGACGATTTGTTTCCCAAGGACAATTATGATAATCCCGCCGCCGGTGTCAATGATGACAGTTCGGGTGTGGCGGCCCTTATAGAGATGGCACGTACATTCAGCCGCTTTGAATTTGATGCAACACTTTACTTTGTCGCCTTTACAGGCGAGGAAGTGGGGCTTATCGGCAGTACGCTTATGGCCGCACGACTAAAAGAGGAAGGGAAAACCATCGATGGCGTGATCACTCTGGATATGATCGGCAATATTGAAGGCGGAAATGGTTTTATTGACAATAAACGCATGCGTGTTTTCTCGGCGGGACCTGCAGATTCCTCCTCCAGACAGCTGGCCCGGTACGCAAAAAGGATCGGAGAAAAGTACTTCCCTTCCGCCGAGATCGACTGTATCTTCAGGGCGGACCGTTTCGGACGTGGCGGCGATCACACACCTTTTGTTCTCGAAGGCTGGCCCGGTATCCGCATGATGGAAGCCAACGAAAACTATTCCCGCCAGCACACGGTCAATGACACTCTGGACAACATGGACCTGGATTACTGTACGCGGAATATCCGCATTGTGTCCTCCATACTGGCATCCCTGGCCTCTGCTCCTCCCTCTCCCGGCATCACAAGCGAACGAGGACGTGCTCTTTTGGGGCGGGGAAAGGACAGTTATTCCGCTCAGCTGCGCTGGAATCCTGTTTCTTCCGACAACCTGGCAGGCTACAAGGTCTATTGGAGAAAAACCACGGCTCCCTTTTGGGAAAATGAAGTTTTTGTTGGAAATGTTTCTGAATACACCCTGGAGAAAGTCACAATTGACGAATCTGTTTTTGGCGTGAGTTCGGTAGGAAAAGACGGAAATGAGAGTCAAATCAGCGCCTACACCATGCCTCCCCGCAGCAAGAGCACTTACACCATAAAATAAAATTCTCGGGAACCGTTTGTTTCAGCGACTTCTTCAGAGTTCCTCCAGCACTTTCTCATAGTCAAATAAATTTTTTTCTCATCCGAAGCTAACTTTCTCTCATTATTTGCGTATTAGCTAGTAATGACTGTATGAAAAGAGAAAATTCAAAATGAACAAAACCTTAACAACCTGTTCCATGATCCTGATCCTATTATTTTCCACGTCTCTCTTTGGAGAGGAAACGCTGACCGTCCCCCGGACTGAAAATCCCCCTGTCATCGATGGAAAGATAAACGAAACGACATGGTCAGAGGCCCTTAAATTTGACAATTTTAAAACCATCAGTCCTGACTACGGTAAAGAACCCAGCCAGAAAACAGTTGCCTATATGACCTATGATTCGGAAAATTTCTATTTTGCCATTCGCTGTTTTGACACAGAACCCAAAAAGATCAAATCCTCAGTCAGCAGCCGGGACGGCATGTTTCAGGATGACTACGTTGCCATCATGCTTGATACATTCGGCACCATGCAGGAAGCATTCGGATTTTTCTTAAATCCCCTGGGAATCCAGGGTGACGGCATGATCAACGCTGATGGAAACGCGGAAGCAACATTTGATATGGTCTGGTACAGTAAGGGTCAGATTGACGAGGAGGGATTCTCTGTCGAGTGCAAGATTCCCCTGCAGAGCATCCGCTTTCCCGGTGGGGAAAAAACTATTTCCATGCGTGTATCTTTTTTCCGAAAAATCACACGCAGCTCTGAAACCATCGGAAGCCCTCCAATGTTTGTCGAAAAAGGGAGTATTCTCAAACAGTCTCAGGCCATCTCGGTCGCGGATTTAGAATACAAAAGGGTGTACGAATTCATACCGGCTCTCACCCACAGCAAAAGGCTGTCCCATGATGCAGGAGAGATGAAAACAGATGAAAAGCAAACAGACTTCAGCTTGACTGGGAAAGTCGGGATCACTTCCGACCTGACACTGGATGCAGCTTATAACCCTGATTTCAGCCAGGTCGAATCCGACGCCGGACAGGTCGATGTCAACCTGCGCTACGCTCTATTTTTTCCGGAAAAACGGCCATTTTTCCTTGAGGGCAACGAGCTATTCCAATTCGCCGGGAATGTCGAAGATGGGCCGCTGGCTATGGTGGTTCACTCACGAAGAATCGTCGATCCGCGTTTCGGCTTCAAGCTGACCGGTAAACTCGGCCTCAGAAATACACTGGCCGCTCTCTACGCCAATGATGACCTGCCGGGTGATATGATTGATGAGCATCCGGATTTTACAATCGTCCGCTACAAATATTCCCTGAAGGAAGATTCCTACCTGGGAGGTTTTTACACCGGAAAGGAATATGGAGAGGGTTATAACCGCGTTGTAGGCTCGGACGGCCGTTTTCGCCTTTCCGGCACATCTATGGCTTCCTATCACATTTTTGGATCTTTCACTCAGAGGGAC
>JAUWVG010000407.1 GCA_030617525.1 Candidatus Aminicenantota bacterium
GTAATGTTTTGTTTGGTTTTTTTCCTACTAGCAATTTCCAGGAATTCAAAATATCTCACTTTATCCGCGATAGCTTTAGGAGTTGCTGTCGGTACTAAAGTATCATCTCTGGTTTTTATTTTACCGTTTGCCATATTGATACTTTTCTTTCTGATTAAAAGAATCGTGCGAATAAAATGGATTTTTTCCTGGAGCGCTTCTTTTGTTGTTTCTTGGGTCATATTCGGTTCATACAGTTTTGTCCAAAACTATGTTGCATTTTTTAATGTTCTTGGACCGTCAGAAACGCTATCCTTTCGTCAAATATCAAGTCCCTCTGTACAAGCTTTATTCTCCAATTTTTCCCAAAGCCTGTTTAACCTGGCAGCAAATTTAAGCGGCTTACACCTATTCATTTGGAAACTCTCAGATTATTATAATGGTCTCATGGCAATAATAGGAGAATTTGTATTTCAGTTGTTTCATATTCCAAAAAATGTTCCTGGAGCGAGCTGGGGCTTTGCTTTCAACAGTTGGGGAGCAAAATTTAGCCTAAACTCAGAAAGTGCTTATTTTGGTGCAGCAGGAATGGTTATGATTTTACTGATCGCATATTTATCCTTTATGGGGGCAGTAAAGCTAATTAAGCAAAACATAAAATTGAATCCCCGCTATCTGATATTTGCTTTTTTATTTATCGGCTGCTTGTTAACTCTGTCTTATCTCATACAATGGACACCTTTTGGCGACAATCGATATATGATAATTTTGATATTGACTGGAATTCCAATGCTGGCACTGATATTTAGCAGTCAACGAAAAATTTTAAAAAAAATCAGTTCATTTATTATCTTATATTCTATCGTCTTGTTAATACCTTCTACATTTCATAATGGTCACAAATCTTTAATTGTGCTTCACAAGGATAGAGTAGGATTAAGGTGTGTCACCTGGCCAACCATGGAACCAATAATCAGAAAATTTAACTCAGTTGTTCCACTCGATAGTAAAGTCGGAACTGTTTTGTCAGAAGGCGCATGGGATTATCCCCTGTTCGGGCAGAAACTGAAAAGGAGAATAGTCCAACTAAACATGGAAGCTGTAGAGACTCAAAAATTTGATTTTATTCTAATTGGTGATAATACGATTCTGGAGCAAAACAAGGAACTGAAAGATTTTATTACACAAAATTATAAAAAAATCGGAAATTTAAGTGAAAAGAGATTTATGGACTGGATATTATATGTGCCTAAATTATGAGGATAATTCATATAAGGTTTTTGCTTAAGGATTTTTTAGAAGAAGACATCTATGACAGAAAATAAGGCTCATAAGTTTGATAAGGTCATTGTTGTCATGCCGGCATTCAATGCAGAATCGACTCTTAAAAAAACTTATGACGAAATCCCGAAAGAATGTGTGGACGAAATTATTCTGGTTGATGATTTCAGCTCGGATCAAACTGTGGCCATGGCAAATAAACTAGGACTAACCGTCATTTGTCACTTAAAAAACAGAGGGTACGGCGCCTCTCAAAAAAGCTGCTATGATTCTGCATTAAAGAAAGAAGCCTCTGCAGTCATTATGATCCACCCTGATTATCAATATGACAGCCGAATCATACCCCATGTCTTAGGCTTTCTTTCAAGTGGAATTTGTGATGTTATCATTGGCTCTAGAATCCGAACCCGGCGGGAAGCTCTCAAAGGGGGCATGCCTCTCTATAAATACATCAGCAACCGTTTCTTAACCGTGTTCGAGAATTTGATACTTGGTCAGAACCTCGGGGATTTTCACAGCGGTTTTCGCGCGTATACTCGAAAGGTCTTAGATACAATTCCTTTCCAAAATAACTCCGACGATTTTGTATTCGATACAGAATTTCTAGCCCAAGCCGTTTTTTTTGGCTTCAAAATAGGAGATGTACCCATTCCCTCACGATATTTTGAAGAAGCATCCTCAATTAATTTCAGAAGAAGCCTCAAGTACGGAATACAGACTCTCTTCGTCATGGGAAAATTTATCATTCAGAAAATTGGATTGGCTAAATTTAAAATATTTTCTTCGAATTTAAACAGGAAATTAGAGTGAGGGACGGCCTTCTTTCCCTAGAGAAAAAAGCACCGTCCCTCTGGTGATGGATCACTCTTGCGAGTGAGAGAAAGGAAGTATAGAAGGGAAAAGAATGCGAAATTTTGTTGAATATCCATAACTATCACAGATTGATAGAGCTTCCACGTGAGACAACAAGATTTTTTTTTGCAGGTTTAAGTCCAACACAAATCATCACACCTATGTATTTGGCCGTATTCCTTCGCCTTAAGAGTATTTTTTTTGCTCGATTTGTTGGTAAAAACCTCCTGCGAACTCCAACATTGAAGAATAAATGATAGAGATATCTGAATACAATCTTGAAGGTCGGAAGAACACCCACGATTTTTATAAATTTTAGTGTTTCCCTGACCGGAACCCGTTTGTGTTCTGCTGTTTGAATCTTCTGAACACCCGCATCCGTAAACCAAGACTTCCACTGTGTTGGCGTAGAAAGCCGCAAATCCAACTCGATCGCTTCTGATAAAATCTTTTCGGCTTCAAGAATATCCCGGGAGGCTTCATAGGGAATCAATGTGTCTCTAAAAATCTCGACAACACCCAGAAAACCTCCGGGTTTGAGCACTCTTTTATATTCGGTGAGTGCTTTTTTTTTGTCAAGAAGGACCGTGACAAACTGTGCAAAAACAACATCAAAGGAATTATCCTCGAACGGAAGGTCTTTGGCATCGGCCATACGGAAGGTCACCTTATCTTCAATGCCCAGACTTTTTGCCCTTTCCTTGGCCATCCCGATCATTCGTTCTGAAATGTCGATCCCGACAATGCGGCAGTTTTTTTCTTTGGCTATACGGCACGCCATAAAACCAGTTCCACAGCCCACCTCCAATACATGGCTTTTTTCGTCAATTCCACAGCGCCTGAAAAGATCTTCGGCCACTTTTAATCCGCCGAATTGGAAAAGAGGCATTCCCAGATAGGCCGTAAAATCATAATAGTTGAGATGGGAGACTTCTTTTCGAGAAAGTCGTTTGTTTGACACTTTTTTATTTTTGCTGGCACAACTCAATCAATTCATCCAGTTTTTCTCTCTCGTGGACTGGAAGCCGGCTGTAAAATATCTTTTTATAGTCTTTAAAATATTCGAGGGCTTGGGTCTTATCTCCTTTTGAGAGAAGCGTTAATCCCAGATTATAAAGAGGATAGGAGAAATCAGGCTTGAGCTCCACGGCCTTCTTCCAGCAGAATAGGGCAGCATCGATATCCCCCACCTTCCCATAGGCCGTTCCCAGGCCGTTGTAGGCCGAGGCATAATCCGGATCGAACTCGATGGCTTTTTTAAAATTGTGAATAGCCATCTGGAGATCGCTCACCTGTTTAGACTTGAGTGCCTGAGAAAGA
>JAUWVG010000317.1 GCA_030617525.1 Candidatus Aminicenantota bacterium
AAGAAAGGGAAGATTTTCCTCTTTTTTACGTCAAAATAATAGATTGAAATAGATTTGATTTTCATATAGAGTTTTTTTTCAAATAAAATGTTTGTCTCCAATCTGCTAATTTTCTTAATCTATGGATTTTTATTAGGTTTATTTTTTACCGCTTTTAGAGCCTATTGTGCTCATGACTATAAATATTTTGAGAGAAAGGAGGTTTGAATGAAGTATCTTCTTAGGGGATTCTTATCGGTTATGCTGCTTGTCTTATTGACAGGTCTTCCGCTCAAGTCTGCGGACGATGCGTCCTCCGGGTATCACAACTACCAGGCGCTGACCCAAGCCCTTAAAAACATTGTGGGAAAGAATACCAAAATTGCCAAGCTTAAGTCCATCGGAAAATCTTTGCAGGGCCGCGATCTCTGGATGGTTCAGATTTCCGGCACACAGGGTGGAACTCCGGAGGAAAAGCAGGCACTGCTTGTCGTCGGCAATCTTGAAGGCGATCATGTTGTGGGCAGTGAAGTGGCCATGGGTATGGCCGAGTATTTGATTAATGGATACGGAAGCGATGAAGAGGTCACGGAAATTCTCAATAAACGCACTTTTTACATCGCTCCCCGCTTGAATCCGGACGGAGCCGAAGCCTTTTTTAACGCAATTAAAATTGAGCATTTGGGTAACTTTAAACCCCGTGACGAGGACTATGACTGGGTAATTGATGAGGATGGCCCCGATGATCTCAACGGCGATGGGCTTATCACTCAGATGCGAGTCAAGGATAAAGAGGGCGATTGGATTATAGATGAAAATGATCCGCGCCTGATGAAGAAAAAGGATTCGGATACGCCTTTCGATAAATTGTATAAAATTTACACTGAGGGGCTTGATGACGATGATGATGGTATGTACAACGAAGACGGCCCCGGAGGTTTTAATGTCAACAGAAACTTCCCTCACAATTTCGGATACAAAACTAAAGGATGGGGTGTCTATGCTGTTTCTGAAGCTGAAACCACGGCGCTTATCGATTTTATGACCAAATATGATCGATCTTTTAAGGGCCAGCCGCACAGGAATATTTGTGCGGTCCTTTCTTTTTCCAAGTTCGACAACCTGGCTGCGGGAACCGGAATCGAGAGTGGGACTCCAACCTTTCCACAGCCGGCTCAAGCGGCCCAAGCTTTGGCTATGGGGGGGATGAGGATGACGTTTATGCGGGGTGGACGTGGACAAACGCCAACCACTCCTGCGGCAAGGCCTACAGATCCACAACCTAAAGCAACAATGCCTCAGGATCAATCTCTTTTTAAGGCTGTAAGTGATAAATACAAAAGCATCACAAAAATAAACAGTGCTGTTTCTGAAAAACCCTTTGGCTCATTCCTGGAATATGCCTATTTTCAGTTCGGAGTGCCTTCCTTTTCCGCCAATCTCTGGTCCTTAAGAGAGGATGCTCCAGCCAGGCCGGCAGCTAAAAAAACACCAAGAGCTGTACAAGGAGCCCCGAGTGGACAAACGCAGCCGCAGACGATGGATAGGAGTGCGATGATGCAGCGGTTTGCATCTGCGCGAGGGGGAGGGACTGGCTCAACAGCTGTGTCCTCCGCCGGTAACGATGAAAAATGGCTGAAATGGATCGACGACAAAAACGAAGGTAAGGGATTTGTCAGCTGGACAAAAATCGAGCACAAGCAGCTTGGTGAAGTTGAAGTCGGTGGTTTTGTGCCCTACCTGCGTGTTAATCCTCCGGCTGATTTGATTCCGGATATGAGTAAAAGCCATGCGGAATTTGCCCTCTACCTTGCCTCGCAGTTTGCTGAGATCACCATGGATGACCCTGTAGTCGAAAAGCTTTCTTCCAATCTCTTCCGTCTTAAAATCAAGGTTCACAACAAGGGAGAATTTCCATATGTCACAGCGATGGGAACGAGGACAAGAAATATCACCTCGATAATGCTGAGATTAAAATTCGAAAACGACGACGATATGAAGCTTTTTGGCGGGAACAAACGTGTAGATATCTCCACGCTTGCCTCCGGAGCCGAACAAGAATACACGTGGACAATCATTTCGCCTACTGGAAAACAAATCGATATCACATTGTGGGCCAGAAATGGCGGCGGGACAACTCAGAAAAAAGTTGTCCTTAAATAACAGAGGAGGAAAAAACAATGTTACACCAAAAAAACATAAAACGGTTCTTGATCCTGTTGGTCGCATTTGTGGTTTTAGCAGGTTCTGCTCTTGTTTCGGCTCAGGAGTTTTTCCCCCGAAAATGGAATACCCGCGAAGTGGACCTGAGTTTTAACCACTACTATGACTCCAAAGAGATGGAAGCGGCCATGCGCAAGCTGGAAAAGGCGTTCCCCAAGTTTTTAAAGATGCAGTCTATCGGTAAGAGTTTTGAAGGGCGTGAAATCTGGTACATGACGATCAATAATCCCGATACAGGCGATGAGATGAGCAAGTGCGCCTTTTACATGGATGCCAATATCCACAGCCTGGAGATCCAGGGCGGTGAGATCGGACTCTACACCATCTGGTATCTTATGGAGAACTATAAATACAACGACTACATCCGGAATCTTGTAGATGAACGGGTGTTTTACATCTTTCCTTCGGTCAATCCAGACGGACGAGACTCATGGCTGCATTTAGATGGTGCGGCGCGGTCCGGGAATAACCCCCTGGACAATGACAATGACGGTCTCTATGATGAGGATGGTCCTGAAGATTTGGACGGAGACGGAGAAGCCGGCTCGATGTATATAAAGGTCGAACTTGGAAAAGGGACCCACCGCCTGAGTGACAAGGGCGACCGTATGGTTCCGATTCAGGCGAACATCCCATACAAAGAGGATGAAAAGGGTGACTATCTAAGCGTTGGAAGTGAAGGGATCGACAATGACGGCGACGGCCGTTACAATGAAGACGGTGTCGGGGGGTATGATTACAACCGGGATTGGCCTTCATACTGGCAGCCGGGTTACATCCAAGGTGGCGCCGGACATTATCCTTTTTCTTGGCCGGAATCCAAGTTGACCAGAGACTTCTTCTATTCCCACCCGAATATTGCCGGTGTTCAGGCTTTCCATAATACGGGGGGGATGCTTCTGCGCAATCCCGGAGCGGCACTGCACGGAGAACTGTCATCCGGAGATCTTGCTGTTTATGATGAGATAGGGCTAAAAGGTGAGAAGATCATTGAGGGCTACGACTATTTTGTCATATGGAAGGATCTGTACACCGTATGGGGAGGATTTATCGATTTTACCCTTGACATGTTGGGGATTTACTCGTTCTCCAACGAATTGTGGACATCACGATCTGACCTTGATAGAGATGGGGAGACCACCCAGGAAGAGAGAGAATTTTTCGATCGATATATCGATTTAGACAACAAGTCCATTTCCATGCACGAGATCGATCACCCCCAACTCGGCAAAGTCATTATTGACCGGGATTCATCAAAGCTGTTCTCACGGAGTCCTCCATTTTGGCTCCTCGAAGAAATGTGCCACCGCAACATGGCGTTCTGTCTGCTTCATGCCGATGAAATGCCCATGCCGACCATCAAGAGTGTGAGTTCGGAAAAGATTTCCGGGAATCTTCACAGGGTAAAAGTGGCTCTTTTCAACAAACGCCTGATGCCCACGTTGTCTCAAGTAGCCATAACGAACAAGGTTCAAAGGCCTGATATCCTTTCTATCGATGGGGGTGTGAAGGTCCTGGCAGTGGGACAGTCGGCGGGATCGGGTATGCCAGCGGGTATACCCCGGCAGTATATGCGGTTTTTTCGCGGTCGTGGTGGTGGCAGCCCAGATGCCGTGACCTTTATAGACCAGAAGGACCTGAAGAATCTGAAGCTGACGAACGGTGTTCCAAGCAAAAGAGAAGTTATCTATCATTTTCTCGTTGAAGGGAAAGGAAACATCACGATTAAGCTGGATTGCGTTAAAGGTGGAACCCATACAAAAACTTATAACTTGAAATAATCCCGAAAGCGTTCTAAAGGGGTCGCATCTCAACAATTGTCATTTCATGTAGAAATGTAAAATGTTGAGATGGGACCCCTTCGTTCTATTGTCTTTTTGTCAGATGAGGTTTAT
>JAUWVG010000217.1 GCA_030617525.1 Candidatus Aminicenantota bacterium
GAGGCGGACATCCAAAAAATTCATCACCATTACAAACGCTCACAAACACAATCTTAAAAATCTGGACGTCAAAATTCCTGTGAACATATTCACCTGCATCACGGGCGTTTCAGGTTCAGGGAAAAGCACTCTTCTCCACGATGTGCTCTACAACGGATGGAAGGGAGAGCGAACGGATGGATATTTGGACATCACCGGAAAGGACAACGTCGATAAAATCGTAATGGTCGACCAGGCGCCTATCAGCACGTCCCCACGGTCCATTCCAGCCACCTACACCAAGGCCATGGACGACATCCGCGACATTTTCAGCCGGACCCGAGAAGCCAGATCCATGGGATTTAAGCCGGGGTATTTCTCGTTTAACACGGCAGGAGGCAGATGTGAAGAATGCAAGGGAGCCGGCATTCAGATTGTGGAGATGCAGTTTCTCTCCGATGTTGTTCTCACCTGTGAAGCCTGTAAGGGAAAGAGGTTCCAGAAAGACATTCTCGAGATCAAACACCAAGGGAAAAATATCGACGACATTCTCCAGATGAGCATCGAGGAAGCCTGCGATTTTTTCGCCGAAATACCAAAAATTCAGAAAAAACTCACTCCTCTTATGGATGTGGGTTTAGGCTATGTTAAGCTCGGGCAACCCACAACGACTCTTTCCGGAGGAGAACTCCAGAGGATCAAGCTTGCCTACAACCTCGTCCACAAGAGAAATGAAAAAATGCTCTATCTTTTTGACGAACCCACGATCGGGCTCCATCAGGACGACATTCGGGTTCTCCTCAAAACCTTCCAAACCCTGGTGGAAGAAGGGCACACCGTTGTTGTCATCGAACACAATTTGGACATGATTAAATGCGCCGACCACATCATCGACCTCGGCCCTGAGGGAGGAGATAATGGAGGACAGATAGTAGTGCAAGGGACACCTGAAGAAATCATCCAATCCAAATCCTCCCACACCGCCCATTATTTGAAGTCCCATCTTTGAACAGATCCACACATAGAGTGGAATTCCCTGGTTTTAGTAACTGGGAGTTAAGACGTTTTTTTCGTTGTTTACTGGGAGTAGGCAAAGTTAAAAGGACTTAATACAACCTTTTGTGACCTCATGACGTATTACTACTGATGCCCTTGGATATGGGAACAGCTCTATAGAGGAGACCTTATCATGTGGAAAAACTATCTCATCACGGCAATTCGCAATCTTAAAAAACACAAGGGACATTCCCTTATCAATATAATGGGATTGGCGATCGGAATGGCCGTAAGCCTGTTGATCTTTCTGTACGTGCAGAATGAGCTGTCATACGACATGTTCCACAGCAAGGCCAACCGGATCCAGAGAGTGCTGCTTCTTGATAAATCCATGGGCGTTTCCAACACCTACGCCGGTATCACGTTTGTTGCGATGGGGCCTGAAATCCCCAAAGATATTCCTGAAGTGGAAGAAGCTGTTCGGATCATGGACCGAGGGCGCCAGCCGCTCAAAATCGGAGACAGGCGTATTTACACAAAAGATATGGCTATGGTCGATCCTTCCATCTTTAAAATATTTGATTTTGGGCTAACAGAAGGAGACCCGGATACCGCCCTTCAGGAATCCTTTACGGCCGTGCTGTCAAGGGAGATGGCCACGACCCTCTTCGGTGAAGACGAACCTATGGGAAAAACTTTTGTGTGGGGAGAGGATGTCGTCCGTGTCACCGGCATCCTGGACGATATCCACCGGGCTTCTCACCTCCAATTTGATGTGATGATCTCTCTCAACTTCCCGGACGAAGAAGGCAGCCTTGGTCAGAATCTGCGGAGTTGGGGCTGGATATCCGCACCAACTTATGTGCTTCTCCGTGAAGGAGCCAGCGCCGCCAATCTGGAGGAAAAACTGATCGGCGTCCTCAGAAAAAACGGCATCGAAGAGAATTTCGCCGTCACCAACCAGGCCTTAAAAGATGTCCACCTCCGCTCCAAGAATGTCGTGTTCGACGGACACAACAGGAACAAAGGAGATATCAGCAATGTCTATTCGATGGCTGCCGTGGCCTTTTTTATACTGCTGATAGCCATCTTTAATTTTATGAACCTCTCGACCGCACGTTCTCACAGCCGCTCTAAAGAAGTGGGGATGCGCAAAGTGGTTGGCGCCCGCCGGAGGCAGCTGATCGGACAGTTTTTGGGTGAATCCATTCTCCTGTGTGTGTGCGGTCTGATAATCGCTTTTGGATTGGTTGCACTGACTTTAACTTATCTCAAATCGGCATTCGGCCTGCATCTTGATCTTAATATACTTTTACATCCACCGATCGCAGCCGGAATTCTCGCAGGAACTCTTTTGACCGGGCTTTTAGCGGGAAGCTGGCCGTCCTTTGTGCTGTCTTCCTTTCAGCCTACGCAGGTCTTAAAAGGTGCCTCCAAGGGCGGAAGTAAAGGCATGGGAATGCGCCGTGTGCTTGTTGTGGTCCAGTTCGCCATCTCTATTGCTCTTATTATAGGAAGCGGCATCGTCTACCAGCAGATAAACTTTATAAAAACCAGAAACATGGGATATGACCGAGAACAGATCTTATTCTTTTCTTTCAACCAGGAAACAACTGCACAGTATGACACCATGGTTGAAAAACTGGCGCAGTCACCGGCTATCCTTTCGCTCTCTTCGTCGGGAAATCTCCCCGGACGCACCATGGGCCGCAGGGGAATGCAGCCGGACGGCATCGACCAAACTGATCCTTGGGTTGTCTCATCCATGAGCATGGACGAACATTTTATCGAAGCCCTGGGATTGGAGCTTGTTGAAGGAAGAAATTTTTCACGTGAATTCGGAACAGATGCCGAAGAAGCGGTTATTATCAATCAGGCCGCAGCCTCAGCAATTGGGTGGACAGAACCTCTCAATAAGACCTTCCAAGATGGCCAACTGAAAGTTGTGGGTGTCATCCGTGATTTCCATTTCGCCACACTCCGCCATGTCGTAGAACCCCTCGTGATTCATTTTCGTCCGGGCGCCAACGGACTTCTTTCGCTCAAACTTCGGGCAGGTGCCATTCCCGATGCAATCGCACATCTCGAGTCAGTCTGGAACGAACTGCTCCCCGGCCATCCACTTGAATTTACCTTTCTCGATGATGAGTTTAATATGCAGTACCGCAGAGAGCAGTCTTTTGGTTCTTTAACCCGCGGATTCACAGTGCTTGCCATTTTTATTGCTTGTCTGGGACTCTTCGGATTGGCTTCCCAAACGGTCGAGCAGCGCACCAAAGAAATCGGAATCCGCAAGATTCTCGGAGCCGGGATCGGAAGCCTTGTGACACTTCTTGCAAAAACCTATTTAAAACTCGTGCTCCTGGCAAATCTGATCGCCTGGCCCATTGCATTTTTTGTGATGAAAAGATGGCTGGCCGATTTTGTCTACAGGATTGAGATTGGGATCGGGATCTTTGTGATCTCTATGCTCTCGGCCGCTATTATTTCTCTGATGACAGTCAGCTACCACTCCATCAGGGCAGCAAACACCGATCCTGTCCGGGCCCTGCGCTACGAATAGGAAGCCTCTCCAATTCTGAGATTTATGTTGAGTTCTGGGAAGATGATGGAGAAATTCGTATGGAGGACGAGCGGGCATGGTTCAGTTCCTCTTAGGAAATGAGAGCGAGGAACGGAATCGAGCGAGTTTTCCTCGCTGGGGAAAACTACGCGTGATTTCTAGTCACTTCACAGAACTCGATCTTGAATCGCAGAATTGGGGAGGCTTCCGATCATCCTTTCCAATTTGACATGTCCCGTTCTCAGTGATATATCTCCCTTCGCGTTCGCTATGGAAACATTCGGCTGGCTGTCCATCCTTCCCCCGCTCCTGGCCATCTTTCTGGCCATAAAGACAAAACATGTCTACATCTCCTTAACACTGGGAATCTGGTTGGGATGGACCATTATCCATCACTGGAATCCTCTGGCCGGCCTTATCCAGACAGTTAACGCCCTCGTCTCTGTATTCCAGGACGCGGACAACACGAGAGTTGTGCTGTTCTCTGCAATGATAGGCGCCATCATCACTTTCACTCAGTATTCGGGTGGTATGAAGGGATTTGTCAACTGGGTGACTGGGAAGGGATTGGTCAAGACCCGAAAATCGGCCGGACTTCTCGCCTATCTGCTGGGATTTGTCATTTTTATTGAATCCAGCATCTGTGTGCTTGTCTCCGGAGCGGTCTCCAGGCCTATTTTTGACAAGCTCAAGGTGTCGCGGGAAAAACTGAGTTATATCCTTGACTCAACATCCGCGCCTAAATGTGTCCTTATTCCCCTTAATGCCTGGGGCGCATTTGTCATCGGGCTCCTGGCCACACAGGGGGTAGAAAATCCGGTACGTATGCTGGTGTCCTCGATGCCTTTTAATTTTTATGCCATTATCGCTCTGCTGATCGTCCTTGTGGTCGTGCTGACAGGAAAAGACATCGGGCCCATGCGCAAGGCCGAAAAAAGAGTCCTTGAAGAGAACAAGCTCCTCCGTGACGGTGCCGAACCTCTGATTTCAGAGGATGTTGTGATGTTGGATGAAAAGAAAGGCATTCCGCTCCGCGCCATCAACATGATCCTTCCGGTAGGTGTCATGGTGATTATGATGCCGGTGGTTCTGCTCATCACGGGAAAGGGGAACATTATGGAAGGATCTGGCTCCCTTTCAGTGCTCTGGTCGGTTATTGCCGGATTGGCCGTCGGGGCAGTTGCTTACCGGGCTCAAAATATTATGCGTACAAAGGAAATAACAGATATTTTCATGAAAGGTGTCGGCGGCCTTATCCCTCTGGCCAGTCTGATGATCCTCGCCTTTGCCATAGGGGACACCTGTGAGGCTCTGGGCACAGGACCATTTGTGGCCCAGGCAGCCAAGTCCACTCTTCCCACAGGCATTATACCTGCTGTGTTGTTCCTTGTGTCCTGTTTTATCGCCTTCTCTACCGGCACTTCCTGGGGAACATTTGCCATCATGATCCCCATTGCCGTGCCTATGATCAACCTCATCGGGCTTAATCCCGGACTGGTGATCGCCACAGTACTGGGAGGCGGTGTTTTCGGAGACCACTGCTCCCCCATTTCAGACACCACCATCATCTCCTCGATGGCTTCGGCGACCGACCACATCGACCATGTGCGCACCCAGCTTCCC
>JAUWVG010000502.1 GCA_030617525.1 Candidatus Aminicenantota bacterium
CGCGCAAGAATTCCGTGATGGAATTGATTATTCTCCGGCAAAAAAAGCCATGCTTTTTGGGCATCATTTCTCCTCTATTGCCGGAGCAGGTCCAATTCTTGGTCCACTTTTGGGTGTGCTCTATTTTGGCTGGCTTGGCGCGCTTCTCTGGGTCGCACTGGGAAGCATCTTTTTAGGTGCCGTGCATGATTACACATCTCTCATGACCTCTGTTCAGAACAAAGGCCGGTCCCTTGCGGATGTATCAGAAAAAACACTTGGATCACGAACCAAAATAATTTTCTCACTCTTCCTCTGGTTTACTCTGGCTTTGGTTATTGCCGTTTTTGCGGTGGTGGCTTCCAAGACTCTTGTTTCTCAACCGGAAATCGTCATCCCGACATTTGGATTGGTCTTTATCGCCATGGTGTTTGGTTGGCTGATCTACAAAAAAGGTGTGAATGTTCCGGTTGCCACAGTCATCTCCCTTCTAATTCTGTTTGCCTTGATCTATATTGGAAGCTTTGTCCCGGTCGAACTCCCCACTAAGTTTCTTGGGCTCTCAAGCCAGATGTTTTGGTTTATTGTATTGATCATCTACAGTTTTTTTGCATCCTCACTCCCCGTCTGGCTTCTACTACAACCGAGAGATTACATCAGCACATGGATCCTTTTTCTTGGATTAGGATTGGGTTATTTAGGTATGATCATCATGTCCCCAAAAATTACGGCTCCTGCCTTTGTTTCGTTTTCAAGCACAGACGGCCCCCTCTGGCCAATGCTGTTTGTCATCATTGCCTGTGGCGCTATCTCCGGATTTCATTCTATTGTGGCTGGAGGAACCACCGCCAAACAGCTCCCCAATGAAGCTGCAGGAAAAATGATTGGGTTCGGAGGGATGGTGACTGAAGCCGTTCTGGCCGGGCTCGTTATTTTTATCGCCTCCAGCGCTCTTATCTGGGATCCATCCGGTGCCAAAAATGCCTTCGGATTTCAATACCTTATGAACACAGTGGGAGATCCCATCAGGGCTTTTGCCGCGGGATATGGGAAATTTGTCTCGGCTATTCCAGGATTGACTGTTGTATTGGGATCTTTTTTTGGCATGGTCATGCTCAATGCCTTTGTGCTCACAACCTTGGATACAGGAACACGATTGGGGCGATTTATTTTTTCAGAGCTTTTAGGAAGAAAAAAGGCCATTTTCAGAAACAGATGGTTGGCATCGGGCTTTATTCTGGTTTTCGCTGGAATATTGGGAGGCACTGAAGGATATAAAGCTATTTGGCCCGTATTCGGAGCCTCCAATCAACTGGTCGCCGCTCTGGCTCTGGTCATCGTATCTTCTTATCTTGTCAGCATTAAAAGACCAAAGGCATTCACGATCTATCCGGCTATATTTATGCTCGTCACAACCTTGGCTGCATTATTCTATCAGGGTTATCATTTTTTCAAAAAGAGCCAGTATCTTCTGGGCTTCACGGTTGTGATCCTTATCTGTCTCGCAACAATCATCGTCTATGACGCCCGATCTATTCTATTTCAAATCAAAAGAACACATAAACAAAGTTAATCAATCGAGTCGGACGGAACCCTTACGCAGTATATCTCCGTACTCCACCCATCCCCCAGTGGGTCCCTTACGCTCCATACAGAGATATACCAGCGACGTCCATCCGACTCAGAGAGTGGTGACCTTAAAAACAACTCCTTTGGGATCCGGGCAGCAGAGTATTTCTGTTTCGGAAACCCAATCGTTATGGGACAGCTCATCCTCCCTCTGTTTTAGAGATAAAAATGGAAAGAGGCTGTTGAGTGCATAGACACAGACTTTTTTTCCGTCGGGAATCGCAATTGTTCCTTCACCTCTAATAAAAAAAGTATCTCCGGCCTTGTGTTTGGCACCACATCGCTCTTTGACATCAATAACCTGAATCTTTAATTCCTTCATGATTCCTCCTTTTCTTATAATATAAAATGCAAAGCAAAAAAAAACAATCAACAGTTTGACAAATTCAAACGTATTAGCATAAAATGGCTCTTTAGCGCAGAAATAAAGGAGGAAAGTATGAGTTCAAGCGCAGAACCTAATGTTGTTCCTTTGTGTGATATTTTATTAGTCCTTCTCATTATTTTCATGGTTATAACCCCTTTGTCTCAAAAAGGGATGGATATCAAACTTCCGGAAACCTCCGCTGAATCAGGAGCTACTCCTGTCGGCCTCGTCGTCATGACTTTACAGACAGATCTATCGGTTGATATTAATAAGACAATCTACGCCTTTGACCAGGTGGAAGATGAACTCAGACGAATATATTCTGCCCGTCAGGATAAAACGATATTTATCAGAGCCTACGCAAAGGTTCCTTTTTATAAAGTTATCGAGCTCATCGATATCGCTAAGGGTGCAGGAGTCAACATTACCGGTTTAATCCCTGAATATATCGAAGAAGAAGGGATCTAACCCTCCCCCTCAATTACTGTTTTCATAATAGCTCTCTCTCTAGCTTTGTGATGGATTAGAGAAAGACATTTTAGATTTATTCCGACAATTTCCACTAAAAAAAATAATTGAATTGG
>JAUWVG010000340.1 GCA_030617525.1 Candidatus Aminicenantota bacterium
CGGTGATGGCCCGGTAGGGGATATTTTTCTGGAGTTTTGTGAGGATACCTTTGTGGATGATGATCCGGTCCTCTTCGAGCACGTATTTCAGATTCTTGATCCAAATCGTCAGGATGGGCACAAAAAGAATCCATTTGAAAAGAATGACGAGCAATGTGATCGGCCAGAGAAAAACTGCAAGATCTTTGGGATCCACAGTGTCGTCCAGAGGAACAAGCACCTGCAGAAGAATGGCTGTAACAAGCAATAAGATGGATAGAGTCAGCAGGATCAACCACTGCTTGGTGAAAAGCCATTTGTCGGGTTTAATGATGTTTACCATTTTTTGCTCCCACTTAGAAGTACGCCTCTAATATAGCCTATATTCAATACTTTATTCAATCCATCTATTTTTTCCACACATTCTGTGAATAAACTTCTGGAGGAGTTGGATTAATTCTTTTGCCAAAATTAGAACTCACTGCGGATGTCGTCATTTTATCCATGAATGCATGGAACGAATTCGTTATCAATGTTCCCAGCCCATTCCGAAGCAACAACAGCAGCGAAGATGATTCAGGCCAGGACACCCACTTCAAGGAAACTGCTTTTCTTCTCGGGATCAATTATTTTCCTGTGATCGATGGGAAGTTGAGCCCAAGTTTTGGCCTGGGGGGAGTTTATGCTTCCGGAAAATTCGATATGGCAGAGGATTATTCTTATTCGGAAATAATAGATGAAGGGCAGCAGAATCACACTGTCAATATTACAAGTATAAATTATCAGGAGAAAAACCTGTCCATGTTTGGTTTTTTTGTGAGGGCGGCTCTTGACTACAGGATTCTCAAGGACCTTGATTTATTTATCGGGGTGAATTACATCTATGCCCAATAGGCCATTGAATATCCCTTGTATGAAAATCAATGGACAGACATATATTTCCATGGTTTTTTTATTTTAGCTGGAATTCGTATCTTTTTATAGATCAGAAAATATATTCAGTAATTCGTCGTATTTTTCCTTTTGCTTTTGGAGGATCTCCTGATAGCGTGGATTTTCCTGCAGATTGTCGAATACTGGATAATACTTAAAACGGAGATAGGGTTGATTAGCGCCTCTCTCAATTCTGCCCTTTATGATATCAATCGCTTCGTCTTTCATATTTAAGGCGGCGTAAACGAATTCATGTTGACTTATCTCAAGAGCCTTTTCCTGCTCTCCTTGAGCCACAAGCATTAAGGCTTTGCTGTATTTTATCCAAGCGCTGTTTGGAAATAGTGCCTCTTCTTCCTTTATCAGCTCTTCGGCTTTGTCATCGTCTTTCATCAAGACCGATAGAAAAGCATAAGAGCCAGGGAATAAGGCATTTTTTGGAGACATCTCATAATATCTCTCATAGTGATACTTCGCCTTTTCGAGATCTCCAAGAAACCTATAATTGGCAGCTAATTTTAAGTGCCCCCAGATATAAAAGGGATCAAGCTCAAGAGCTTTAGATAAATATTTATTCGACTTATGATACAATCCTGCCCCTTGAAATGCAAAACCCACCATTGCATTTATTGAGGCTTTGTTTGGCTTTAAACTCAGTGCCTTTTTAATGGATTGATAAGCTTTTTCATAGTCCCCTTCATGGACTAGGAGATCGTATCCAATTTGTGCATGTGCTGAAGCTTGATTGGGATCGAGTTCCAAGGCTTTTGTGGCGCAATCTTCCATAGCCGTATAATCGTCTTGACTGCCGGTGACAAGGTACCGGTGGCCATAAGCCCAACCTAAACCAGCATAGGCTGCAGCGTAGTTTGGATCGGTTTCAATAGCTTTATCAAACATTCTTACGCCGGCCTGAAAATCCTCATCCTCATAGGAACTTTCATAACGGCTGGTGATAAAATTCATTCCCTTCATGTAGTATTCATAGGCGTCGATATTCTCCGGCAAATCTTTCTCGGAAGCTCCACCTTTTCCAATATCGAGCCTCACCTCCAACACTTCTGCAATAGACTGAGAGACATCGTCCTGAACGGCAAAAAAGCTTTCAAGCTTTTGATCGTACGAATCTTTCCAAAGGAGTGAACTGTCTGCGGTTTTGATAAGTTCGGCATTCACCCGGATATTGTCTCCTTCACGTTGAATATTTCCCTCCAGAATGGTGGCCACATCCAACTCTTCCCCAATGTCTTTGATGCTCTTTGTGGTGTCTTTGTATCTGAGGACGGCCGCAGTCGAAATGACTTTTAACTCTTCAATCCGGCTGAGCCTTACATTTATCGCATCAATCATAGCAAAACTGAGGTGTTCCTGAGATTTATCCGGACTAAAATCCATGAAGGGAAGCACGGCAATGGAATTTTTCCATGGAGTCGGACTGATTATTTCTTCTGTTGAAGCAGCCGGTTCTGACTTTCCTCTGATGATAAAATATCCCGCAACTATCAAAACAGCAATAAGAACAAGAGCAGCAGGAATCGCCCATGATTTTATACGCTTTCCGATGGATTGAGCTTCAGTCCTTTGTTTAAGCGAAACTCTCTCTGTGGAGGGGATGTCTTTCTCGATGTTAAGCAACTCGGAGCGGAGCAATTCAGCGTTCTGATATCTCTTTTCTTTATCCTTCTCAAGACATTTAAGGATCAGACTGTTGAACTCATCAGGAATAAAAGCGTTGAGTTCTCTGGGAGCTTCGGGTGTCTCGCTTTTATGCTTCATGGCGATGCTTATGGGTGTATCGCCTTTAAAAGGCACTTCGCCTGTGACCATCTCATAGAGCACGATACCTAAGGAGTAAATGTCAGATCGATTGTCCGCTATTTTCCCTTCTGTCTGTTCAGGAGACATGTATGCAGGTGTTCCGATCATTAGGCCTTCACTGGTTATCTGTTCAGACTCGAGGGATTTGGCGATCCCGAAGTCCATGATTCTGGCATTTCCTTCTTTGTCCAGCATGATGTTCTGCGGCTTCAGATCACGATGCACCACTCCCAACTGGTGAGCCTCCATCAGCCCATCGCACACCTGAATAGCTACAGAGATGGCTTTTCCAACTGTGAATTTTTCCATTCGTCTGATCGAGCTTTTTAAATCCTCGCCAGGCACATATTCCATGGTGATGTAGTGGGCTTCTTTTTCCTCACCGATGTCATACATGCGGCAGACGTTTTTGTGTGTGATCTTGCGAGCGAGCTTCAGTTCATTGCTGAACCGTTCTATTGTTTTCTTTTGGGAAGCGATCTCAGGCGCAAGGAGTTTTAACGCGACTTCTTCCCTGATTTTTTTGTCGAAGACGCGGAAAACCTTGCCCATCCCTCCTCGCCCCAACTCTTCGATGATCTCATATCTCTGTGCAAAGATGCC
Organism: Candidatus Aminicenantota bacterium; assembly: GCA_030617525.1. Classification (GTDB taxonomy): domain Bacteria; phylum Acidobacteriota; class Aminicenantia; order Aminicenantales; family Aminicenantaceae; genus JAUWVG01. Next base: position 3,334 of record JAUWVG010000340.1, read on the forward strand.
GCCCCTCATCAATTCTTCAGAGGGAGTCTGCATTGTTTTTGTAGGGGAGGCGGATATATCATCTGAAGAGGGAAGCGGAGTTGCGCACTTTCCACAAAAATGACTATCGTCCGGATTGTCAGAAAAACATTTTGGACATTTCATGGCCCTTCATCCTTTTCGCAAATTTAATACTAAACTAAATACAATTCAGATGTTTGTCAAATATAAGGGACGTCTTCCGGAGGGACGCAGCAAAAAGGGACACCCGTTTGGAATTAATTTCTGTTTCTGTTTGTCATAAAGGCATACAGGGAAAAATGGAGGCCGGATTTGCCGGCAACCTCTATAGTTTTCAACTCCTCTATTTGAAAAAATGGAGCAAAAAGGTCTCTCAGCTCTTTCTCTGAAGAAAAGTATAGAGTGGTTCCCAGTGCAGTCTCTCTGTATTTTCCCGATCCCCCAAAGTGCCGGTCTTTCTCACTGAAACAAACCGAAACGTATCTCCCCTCCGGGGCAAGTATTTTGCTCACATTCTCACAATATGACCTTCTGTTTTCAGGATATATGTGATGCAGCAGCAGCCAATCATAAACAAAATCGAATACCCCTTGGATTTTTTCAAAGTCCCCGAGAACATCCATGACCAGAAAATTACATTTCAATTTTC
>JAUWVG010000281.1 GCA_030617525.1 Candidatus Aminicenantota bacterium
TAAACGATCCTTCCTCAATTGTATTGTCCCAAAAAACGGCCATAAAATATTTTGGGCGCGTTAATCCAATGGGAAAAACACTCACTGTAAGTGAAAATTTTGAGTTCACCGTGTCAGGTGTTTTTAATGACATGCCGGACACTTCTCACTTTGTTATGGATGTCGTTGTCCCTTATGAAACGTTCTTTCAAAGAACAAATAATGACATCACAAAATGGGAAAGTAATTTTTCTTATACTTATTTTTTACTGCGGGAGGGGGCTTCCTCTCAAATTTTGGAAAATAAAATCACTTCTCTTATAACAAATCCCTTGTTTAAAGCAGAAGGATTCGAGGAGCCTTATCCAAAAATGTATTTCGTTCAGCCCATAACGGAGATTCACCTTCTTTCTCACAGAATGCAGGAAATAAGAGTGAATAATGATGTGAAATTTATTATTCTTTTTTCATCTATAGCGGTTCTGATTTTATTGATTGCCTGTATTAACTACATGAATCTGGCAACAGCCCGGTCCCTCCGGCGGGGTAGGGAAGTTGGCATGCGAAAGGTCGTTGGTGCTCAGAAAGGACAATTGATTATTCAATTTCTAGGAGAATCTGTGGCTGTGGCCGTAGTGGCGATGTTTTTTTCCATAATGATGGTCCTTTTGATTATGCCGTTTTTTAATAATCTGGTGGATAGACAACTCAGCTTAAATCTTTTTCAAAATCCTCAGCTCTTTTTAGGGTTGATCTTTATAACTTTGTTTGTCGGTTTAGTTGCCGGCAGCTATCCTGCCATGAGAATGTCCGGATTTAAGCCGATCGCAGTTTTGAGCGGGGCTTTCACCAGAAGTCAAAAAGGTTCATCACTGCGGAATGTTCTTGTTCTGGTCCAGTTTTCTATCACGATTATTCTTATCATCTGTACGATTGCGGTCCGGGATCAGCTGAAATTCATCAAAACTTTGGACATGGGGTATGCGAAGGAGCAGATTATTACATTTCCGGCCCGGGGGAGTTCTGTCCGCCAGAACATAGAATCGATGAAGTCGGAACTGCTGCAGTCTTCATATATTACGGCTGTAACAACTTCAGGGAGTCTGCCCAACAATATCGATACGTTTACATCGAGAGATTGGACAGGCCGGAATCCAGATGTGCCTATCCCTATCTTTTACAATACGGCGGACTATGATTTTATCGATCTCTATGGTTTGGAAATTGTTAAAGGAAGAAATTTTTCAAGAGAGTTTCCGTCTGATGAAATGGGTGTTTTCCTTGTAAACGAAACCGCGGTTAAAGTAGCTGAATGGGAATCTCCGATCGGGCGAAAACTCACTCATTGGACAGGAGCGACCGGAAATATTGTCGGAGTCCTTAAAGATTTTCATTTGCAATCGCTACACAGCCCAATTGAACCGCTGTATATCTTTTTGGATTCCCAGAGCTTCTACAATATTTCAATGAAAATTAAATCGATTAACATTCCACAAACACTCGGATATGTGGAGGGTGTTATGAAAAAATTTACACCCAGCTATCCTTTTTCTTATTCCTTTTTTGATGAAGTGTTTGAACGAGCCTATTTTACAGAACAGCGTATGGGAAGAATCTTCGGTGCATTTGCTATCCTGGCAATTTTTATCGCATGCTTGGGACTCTTTGGACTTGCCGCATTTGCTGCCGTACAGAGGACCAAAGAGCTAGGAATCCGGAAAGTGCTGGGTGCGTCTGACTCAAATATATTTCTGCTGCTTTCCAAAGAATTTATAAGATGGGTGCTGCTGTCGAACCTCCTGGCCTGGCCCATTGCCTACTATGCAATGAATAAGTGGCTGCAAAATTTTGCATATCGAATACACATCGGGATTGCTGCCTTTTTAATATCAGGCGGAACAGCATTATTGATCGCATATCTTACGGTGAGCTATCAATCGATCAAGTCAGCCCGGGCAAATCCTGTGGATTCCTTAAGATATGAGTGAGCCGATTTGATTCCTCAGGAACGAACAAAGGAAATCGGAATCAGTTCTAATCGAAAGCATTTCCATTTCCGTGATTCCAATCACGAGTTCTGTAAAGTGATACGAAATCACGGAAATGGAAATGCTTACGCTCTAATCCAGGTTTTAGGGGGAATGTGATATAATATATTTAATGAAAATTCTTCCGGATCATCTTAAGCCGTTTTTTTGGGAGACCGAGTTTAGTCAAATCAACATCGACAAAAACAAGCCGTATATTATTGAAAGAATCCTTGATTTTGGCGATTTATCCGCCGTCTCATGGCTTTTTTCAAATTATACGAAAAATGAGATAAAAGAGGTTCTTAGGGAAAGTCGAAAAGTCTCCGCAAAGAGCCGTAACTTTTGGCACCTAATTCTTGAAGGATAGATGGATGTTTTTATCCGTTATCAACAGAGAAACAAAAAAGACTATTGATCTCTTGTCTGATTTGCGGTTCATCAGATCTTTCTATCTAGCGGGAGGAACAGGTTGTGCCGTTCATATCGGACACCGGATATCTGAAGATCTGGATTTTTTTTCGCAAACAGAATTTTCGCAGTTTGAAATTCAAAACACGCTGAAAGCCCACGGCCGCTTTCTTGTTGACTATTCGGATACGCGCACTTTGACAGGAAGATTTGAACAAACAAAAATAAGTTTTTTTCACTATGAATATCCCTTACTGGAAGAGACATCTGATTTCCTGAATTTAAAAATATCTTCTCTTAAGGACATCGGATGCATGAAAATCGATGCAATATCCTCCAGAGGGAGTCGAAGAGATTTTGTGGACCTCTACTACATCTTAAAATTTTTCGATGTGAGTTTAGAAGAGTTTTTTATCTTTTTCCAAGACAAGTATGGAAGAGAGAATTACAATCTTGTCCACATAATAAAAAGCCTTGTTTATTTCAAGGATGCCGATGAAGATGCGTATTTAAAGATGATGGATCAATATTCTTGGCAGGATGTTAAAGATTTCTTCAGCCAGCAGGTCAAAAGCTTGAAAGATATGTCTTTTTAGTATGCGGGAGAAAAGCGGCAGTATTTTAGCGCCGAACACAAAGTCTTATTCGAACCGAAGCGAGTCCACTGGATTGGCCATGGCCGATCTGACCGCCTGATAGCCGATTGTCGCTAAGGCCACAAACAGGGCGGTAAATCCAGCAAGAAGAAAAATACTCCATCCAAGATGAACCCGATAAGCAAATTTACCCAGCCAGCGGTTCATCATGATAAAAGCAACAGGCAGTGCGAATACATTGGCTAAGAGAACCCACTTGGTAAATTGTTTGGACAGCAGCAGGATGATGGACGAAATGTTTGCTCCAAACACTTTGCGGATCCCGATCTCCTTTGTCCTCTGTTCGGCTGTGTGCGAGGCAAGACCGAATAATCCCAGGCAGGAGATGAAGACCGCAAATGCACCGAAAACCTTAAAGAGCTGTCCCAGCTGTTTTTCGGTCTGATACAAAGATTCATAGGATTGGTCGAGGAACTCATACGCGAACGGATATTCGGGTGTAAACCTGTTAAATGTGCTTTCGATTCTCTTTAGAGTATCTTGGGTGTTCATAGGATCGACCTTGATGAATACATATTGATTGAACGGTCTGTGCATCCGGAAGATGAACGGCCGTATGTTGTTGTATAGGGATTCGCTGTGGAAATCCTTGACCACACCGATGACAGACACATAACGATCGGGCTCTGAAAATTCCGGATGATTGAAATAAATCTGTTTTCTCAGAACAGAGTCTTCTCCAATGATCTCTTTCAATGCTTCATTGATAACACAAGCCTCCTTTGCATCAGAGGTAATTATTCCAGAGAAAGACCGGCCTTCGACTATTTCCATGTTAAATGTTTCAAAAAAATCGTAGTCAGCCATTGTGTATCTGACCACAAAATTTTGGTCATCCTCACGTCCATCCCAGCCGATTGTTACACTCTGACCGACAGCCATCGGGCGCTGGGCGGCGGCGGTGACATGAATGATTCCCGATTCAGCTTCCAGTGCGTTCTTGAAGGCCGTGAAGCGGCTGTTTAAATCCGGGTTGTTCATAAACAAAACAACGTCCTGCCTGTCGAGTCCCAAGTCTTTATCCCGAATAAATTGAAGCTGTTTGGATACGGTCAATGTTGCCGCGATAAGACCGATGGAGATAGAGAACTGAAAAACAACGAGGATTTTTCGGAATGGAGAGCGTCCCTTTAACCGTCCGCTCCCACTTTTCAATACAATGGCCGGCCGGAAAGCCGACAGATGAAACGCCGGATAGCTGCCGGCGAGAATGCCTGTCACAGGCGTTACGATTAAAACTAGCAGAGTCAAGTAGTCGAGAGCTCCGCTTGTCAGGCTCAGCTCCTTACCTGAGAACGTATTGAAAACGGGAAGCACAGAGTGGACCAGAATCAGAGCCAAACCCAAAGCCAAATAACTCAGCAAAAGCGATTCTCCCAGAAACTGCTTGAT
>JAUWVG010000144.1 GCA_030617525.1 Candidatus Aminicenantota bacterium
AGTTGATTGGGAAGCTTTCGCAGCCCATGGCCTTCGCCTTTGTATTGGAGCATGACCACCGGCATTCTGAGGAGCCTTAACGTGTTGAAATACTCGATTCCCCGGTTCCACTCCGCTGCTTCATTGACGACGCACACGCACGAGTGAATTGTAGCGGATTGGTCACCATTTCTCTCAATTGTAGTAATCTTTTCCCCAGTGAGAAAGGAGGATTTTTTCCACCTCTGCTGCATCTCTGTTCTCAGCGGCGGCCATGAGTTCAATGTGATCTTTGTATGATCTTTCGAAGTAGAGAGGAATGCTTAAAAAATCTGAAGTGACAATATCCCCAAAAGCAATAGCTTTTTCTTGTAAATCTACTAACGTTCGATAGATTAATTCATTTCCGCATCTTTTCCATAATATCTCATGAATTTGTGTGCTTTTTTTAATGTAGGCTTGTATATTCTTTTTCTTATACAATTCACTCAGTTTATCTGTCTTTTTTTTAAGTTCGCTGATATCTTTATCGGTAATTTTTTCTAGAGCTTTTTTTGCTGAAAAGACATCAAGAACTCTTATGATTTCATACAGTTCTTTTATTTGTTTTGTAGACAGTTCTGCAACAATGACTTCTTTCCTGGCGTTAAGGATCACATATTTTTCTGCCGAAAGTCTTTGAAAGGCTTCTCTTACAGGAGTGGTGCTCACACTGAAGATTTCTGCAATTTCTTTTTCCTGGAGTCTCTGGTTTGGCTTAAATTCTCCATTAATGATTGATTTTTTTATAAATTGAAAGATTGTTTCACTTATAGTTATAGGCGGTTTAATACTTTTATTTTTCATGATAATTCTCTAAATTTCCTTGTTATTTACAATCTTCCTTGACCGCTAAGTCTTCAGAAATATATGGAATATACCTCTATCTTTCAGTATATACGTATGGGTAACTATAAGTCGAAGAAGTTTGATTCGATATTCATATCATAGAAAAGGAAAAGGGAGAATTTTCCTCTCGGAAAATCCTCCCCTCTATCAGCTGTAAATTTAACTCTCTTTTCAGAAATTGAAACGCACTCCGAATTGAATAAGCCGTGGATCGCCGGCACTTAGTGGATTTCCAAAATTAGCTAAGCGAATATCATCTTCGATATTAGTGAAGTTAGCTGTATTAAATAAATTAAACAGCTCAGCAAAGAACTGGAACCTCAAGCGTTCTATATTTATGAACTTGGAGAGTCTGACATTAAAATAGGATTGACCGAAACCTCGGCGAGAGTTGCGGTATTCGTCGCCCACATAGTCAGTTCTTAGGCCATCTAAATTCACATCAGTACCTTCAAAAGCAGTCCAGGGAGTAGCAGAAGTATAGTAAAAAATTCCACTCATTTGAAAGCCAAAGGGTAAATCAAATATACCGTTCATCGCCAGCCTATGTCGTGCATCTCTATTGGTGGGGCCAAACTGTTTCTCCCAGCCATCCGCATCATAACTGTGCACTAAATCAAATTCTCCTGCCTCTGTCATTGACTTGGAATCGGAAAGTGTGTAGGAAACTTCAAATGCCCAGCCTTTAGCATATCGCTTGTTGCAAGTCAGCATCAGCGCTTTATACTCAGCCCTTGACCCGTCATCTATAGTTCTTACCTCTCCTCTGGTAGGATCTATGCGAACAAAACTTGTACCTGGGATGACTGGATTTTGGTCTATACGACGCCAAAGGTTACTTGTTTTAGAATAGACAAGATCAGCACTCACAGAAAGATCTGTCGCAACCTCTCTCTGAATACCAAGAGTTGTTTGGAGGGAATGGGCAGGATTAAGCCCGGGTTTTGATGTATATTCATTATTAGAGGTCTGACCTGGCTGTTGAGGCCTAAAAGGATTTGGTTGAAATGGGTCAGGGTAGCCCGGAAACATTATGGTATACGTAGAAACTAAATTATTCCGATTGGTATTACCTGCTGCCCTAAGGGGAGGATTTGCGGTGAAGGTTCCGATGCCTCCTCTAATGGATGTTTTTCCATCTCCAACAACATCCCAACTGAAACCGAGCCTTACGTTAAAGTTGCCAGATTTTGTACTTGCGATATCCAAAACTGAAATATCATAATAGTTATATCTGGCTCCGATGTTTAAGGTTAACCGAGGGAAGACGTTCCATGAATCCTGAGCAAAAATTCCTATGTCTGTATAGGGATTCTCAGAGTACGGACTTCCCACAATATACTGGAACCTTAAGGGATATGTCGAGGCATCAGCAGCGTCAAAAGGTTTGTCTGTTGTAAAAATATACAGGCCAGGAATTAAGGCGTAGACATCGCTAACGTGACCAGGATTCGTGTAATGAAAACCGAGCTTTATATTGTGTGATCCGAGAAAAAGACTGAAATTATCCATGATTTGGAACCTGTTCTCATCACCTCCCGATGGACGGCCTGGATTGGGACCGAAATTTCCTGAAGGTCTGTTAATCGAGTAAGGCATAGTATAAGGATAGTCCACGTGGAAACCAAAGTCATATCCCTCTGGTCGCATTCTTTGATACGTATGTGAGTAGAACAATCGGAGTTCATTTATAGCGTTATCTGATACGTAAAAGGTCCAATTTGCTTGGACATCATGAACTCTCCTGACAATATCAAAAGCCCTATCAAGGGAGTTTTTTCCCCCAACTCCCTCACCGTCCAAAAACATCCTCTCAAAATCATAACGGACAAAGAAGAGATTCTTCTCATTGAGCTGGTAGTTAAGTTTGAAAAGCACATTAGGTTTTGTTTCTTTAATCGGAACGGTTGCCGGGTCAAGTAAGGCAGTATCCGCAATAACGCCATAATCCGTTCTATTGAAATTCTCAAAAGCTAGGAAGAAATGGAGTTTATCTTTTACAATCGGCCCACCAAAAACACCTCCATAACGATACTGACCAAAGTCTGTTTTTTCATACTCATCTTTAGATAGTTTCTCTCCTTCATATCCACTATGATTAACAAAATAATTGGGAGTATCCAACATCTCATCCCTGTAGAAGAAAGAAGTTCTGCCTCTAAAATCATTTGTTCCTGACCGGGTAATAGCACTTCTGAGCAGGCCACTCGCGTTTCCGAATTCTGCCGCAAACATGTTTGTCACAACCCTGAATTCTTGGATAGCATCAGCCGGAATACCTATTCTTACTGAATTTGAAGCTGACCATTCATTGGGAATTCCATCGAGGAGCAATTCGCCCATTGCTGCTGGTTGTCCGCCTGACGTTCCATCCTGAGTACCTGCTTTTAAAAGCGTCAGGTCGCCCCAATCTCGATCTAACAGGGGGAGAGAATCAATTTTGTTGCGCTCGATTACACTGCCTATTTCTGACTTGGTCACCTCAACCATGGGTACTTCTGCGATTACCGTAACTGATTCTTCAATGGTTGCTGGGGCGATAGTGAAATCAATCGCTAATTTTGCTCCAACAGTAAAAGTTAGTCCACGTCTTATTTGAGTGGCGAATCCAGAAAGAGACACTTCAATTTCATATTGTCCAGGCTGAATTCCTGAGACGATAAACCGTCCATCGGCTTTGGAAATTGAGCTGTGGGAATACCCGGTCTCTTCATTCTTTACAGCAATCGTAGCTCCTGGCAAGGCACGGCCTTCTTCGTCGGTGATCGTGCCTTCAATAGTAACCATTGTCGTTTGAGCAAGAACTACTCCACTCATTAGAAAACAGGCAATGAGTGCAAAAAACAGTGGGCGGTTTAACTTTTTCTTTAAGCTTAAACAATTCATTAAAACCTCCTTATCAATTTTTTTGGAAATCTTTATATTAATCCCATTTCATAAGAGTAATGGAAAATATGCGTTTCATCAGTTTATAAACAACTATCATACTTCCAAAAATATCAATCTTCGCTGTTATTAATATTATGGAATAATTCTGATTTTAAATGTCCAGGAAAAAAGCTGGTAAAAAGTTTTTTTCCTAATTCTCTCATTAAATAAACTATATAATATATTCTATAGAACATTCTTTTTCTGCTTGTCAAGAAATATTTTATTTTTTTCTTATTTTTTCTGTTTTTCTTTGGGACTTTTCGTTTTTTTTGCCTTCTTGGATTGTTCTTTGATGTGCTCCTTCATCTTGAGATGAGGGATTCCTTGCTGAAATAACGATGAATATTCTATTCTTTTTTAAACTCTGGATACTTAAGAAAGAAGGCTATGACAACGCTTGTCATCGTGAGTCCTCCCAACAGTACAAAACCTGTGGAAAAAGAACTGTGCTCGCCGAGAAGACCTAGAATCGCAGGAACTATGCCGCCTCCGAATAATACGCTGAGAGGAAGAATTACCGAAACAGCCAGATTATGCATACGGGGAGGTGCAATTTTGGAGATTGCAGCGAATCCCGCGGGGAAAAAAGAGGAAATCAATACAGGCTGAATAAGTACGACAATTATTAATCCAAGATTGGTTGTCAAACCCAGGAGAATAGTTGTCAATCCGGCCGTTACCATAATTATCCCTATTGATAGTTTAGTACCAACACGATCCACCAGATAGCCGGCAAGAAGAATGACAAATAGGACAGAGATGCGTGAAAGGCTAAATAAGGTATTGGCAGTTGCTTGTTCCATTCCCCTCTCGACGACTAAATAAGTAGGAATTATGGAATACACCCCTATAGTTCCTGCGGCAGCAAGGCTGAAGAATATTATTATGATCCAGAAGGAAGTCTGAGAAAGCATCTTTCGGAGATTACGGAGACGGGGCGCCTCGCCTGGAAAGTGACCTCCTTGACCAAAAAAACCAAACACGACTGCCATCAGCAAGTTCGCTGACCCTAGCACCATAAGAATTATTCGCCATGAAGTGAAACCCAAGAATAACTCAGCGACCACAGGAGCTAATACATAAGCCAGGTTTGGGCCTAACTCGTGCAGACCCAAGGCCTTTCCCAGTTTTTTAGCCTCTATCAGGGAGGTAATAATAGCGATTCCTGAGGGAAAATAAAATCCACAGCCAATTCCGAGGGTGACTAAGCCTATCTTGAAACCAACAAGGGTAGAGCTGGAAGAAATGACAAAGAAAGAGAGTCCTGATATCAGTGCAGAGAGGAGAATTGTCTTGCGATGGGCTATTCTCGAGGAGACAAACCCGGAAAGGAACATCGTTATGCTGTATCCCACGGATATTAAAAGAAATAAACTTCCAGCTTGTGCATGGTTAAGATTAAAGTCCTTCTCAATCGTTAAAAGTAAAGGGGAAAAAATAACCCGGGAGAGAAAGTTGAAGAATACAATCCCTGCCAAAAAGAAGATAGGTGTTATGTTAGAAAAAAAATCTTTTTGTTCTGAACTTGCCATAATATTTTTATTATTTCGTTATGAAAAGCTGAAAATCAATATTTTCATTTGGAGATATCTTCACCTTCTGTAGTTTTTTTAGTGATGTGTACGCGAATAATTTTATTAATTCCGTTCTTCCGGGCAGACGTTACTAAAAGTTGTGATTAAAGCAATTTCAGAGAAAGGAAGTACAGATTGAAAAAAGTTGAACCTTGATGTGAGAAGCAGACGCTAAAACACCCATTACAATTCCCGAAATAATCACGAATTAATCCCTTTCTCTACCTAATATATGGTTTCTTTTTGAGGCTTGATTTTAAACTTTGAAAGGTCAGGAGGGATAACAGCTTTTTCCTTTGGCTTTTTCAGTTGTGGAATCCATTCGTAGGGAATCCGATAAGCACGATAAATCATATTCCAATTCTTATCTTTTATGCCGAAAAAGGGGCTAACGTATTCCCAGACAATTGTGCATTCATGCGTGACCTCAAAGATACGTCCATCTGCCCCTTCTGTTATCAGCGTGTTCCCGTTGGGAAGACGCTGGGCTGAACTAATGTAGCCGCTGTAAAACTTAAAATTGTCAGAATTCCTAAATCCAGCCGTGCGGGCAGAATATTCCCAAACCTTCTCCAGCGTCACAGGATTGAACTCTACAACCCGGGAAAAATCCCTCCATGCGTTGGCGAAGCCAGTCGGAGAACCAGGATTAGGCGCCCCATATCCGCCTTTCCCTCCATTGTCAAAGATCAGGATATTTCCCTCACCAGGAAGGCCCTTTGGAATCATGTGGACATGATGAGGACCGATCACCTGGCCCAGCTTGCGAAGCGCAGGAGAAGCCGAGTAGTCCGGCCCTACCTTCCAGACAATCTTGCCTTCCTTCCTCTCGATGATGGCAATGATGTTGGATCTGCGGCTATCCCAGATGATGTTGTCGGGGTGAAAACGTTCATCTCCTGCATCATACCACTTGTTAGGGCCAACATACGAAGCACAGTTGATATGCATCCAGTCCGCACTTCCTCGATTCTCGTTCCAATCCGGAAAGCGGTACAAGGTGTTTTTGGCTTCCTCGCTGAATCCCAGCTCATCGAAATGATCACTGCACAGCCATTCCCAAACAAT
>JAUWVG010000473.1 GCA_030617525.1 Candidatus Aminicenantota bacterium
ATCCATGTTTAAAAACTATTTCACCATTGCTTTAAGAAATATCAGAAAACACAAAGTCTATTCATTTATCAATATCTTTGGACTTTCTCTCGGGATGGCAGTCTGCATGCTTATTTTCTTGTGGGTGCACGGGGAGCTCGGTTATGACCGGTTCCACACACACAAAAATGAGGTGGCTCAAGTTTATTCCGAGCTGCATTTCAGCAATAACCAAAAACAGGTGTTCATGGGCTCGTATTATCTTTTAGCCAGAGTCATCAAAGAAGAATGCCCAGACATCATAGAGGCCACCCGGTTCCAGACCGCCAGCGGCATCCTTATAAAGTACGGGGATAAGCAGTTTCTCAATGATGTACTAGGTCTTGTCGATGCCTCTTTTTTTGACATTTTTTCATTTCCTTTTATACAAGGCAGCCCGGATTCTGCACTTTCGAATAATCTTTCCGCCGTTATCACGGAAAAAATGGCAAGGAAATACTTCGGGAATGAAGATCCTATGGGAAAGACATTAAATATCAACGGAACCCTGGATCTTCAGGTCACCGGTGTTATCTCTGATATTCCCGCTCAATCCTCGCTGCGGTTTGACTGCCTTGTACCGTTTGTCCTCAGTTTTTCGCCCAATTTCACCGAACCCACACATTGGGGTGGAAATCCCTTCAGCACCTATGTGCGTCTCCCAAAAAACCCCGACTTTGCAGACACAGCGGAAAAAATCACAGCCATCGTCGATTTGCATAATCCAAGGGAGACCTCCAAAGAATTATTTCTCCTGCATCCTCTGACCAAAAAACATCTGGTTTCTCCTCAGGGAGGAAGTCTTTTAGGATCGATCAAAATATTTTCTTTCGTCGCCTTTTTGGTCCTCATTATTGCCTGCATCAATTTCATGAACTTGAGCACGGCCCAGGCTGCCAGAAGAGCCAGAGAGGTCGGTCTCAGAAAAGTTGTTGGCGCCCGAAAATCCGATCTCATCAAGCAGTTTATCGGGGAATCGTTCGCCTTCACTCTGATAACCCTTGTTATCGCGGTAATCTTTCTTAGGCTTTTTCTCCCCACGTTCAATCAACTTTTAGGAAAACAGCTCTCATTCGATCTCCTCTTGAAACCCACAGTCATTTTTGGATTCCTTGCTATCGCGTTGTTTACAGGATTTTTTGCCGGAAGCTATCCCTCCTTTTTTCTTTCGGCCTTACAGCCCGCCAATATTCTGCGGGGAATGGCCCTGTCGCGTTTCAAAAACTTGACCTTTCGCAAGGTTCTTGTCGTCGTCCAGTTCTCTCTTTCCATTTTTATGATTATTTGCATGACCACGACTTTTAAACAGCTGCGCTACCTGCAAAATAAGGATCTGGGTTTTGACAGAGATCATCTGGTTTATTTCCCGGCCACAAGAAATCTTCAAGATCACTTTGAGTCATTTAAAAGCACACTCCTCAATATTCCAATGGTCACTTCTGTGACAAAAAGCATGCAGGGGCCATGGAACATCAATTCAACCGTCAGTGCCGTAGAATGGGATGGCAGAGATCCCCAGGAAAGGGTCAACATGCACTGGGATTACGTGGACTATGACTATTTTCAAACCTTGGGCATAGATGTTTTTCAAGGGCGGCCCTTTTCCAAAGAATATTCCACCGACTCGGCCGAAGCGTACCTCGTGAACGAAGAGGCTGCAAAGCTCATGGGCATGGATTCACCGGTTGGCCTGCGGTTGTCTGTATTCCGGAATGAAGGGACAATCATAGGTGTCGTTAAAAACTTTCATTTTCAACCCATGTATCATGAAATAAAACCCTTTGTATTTATACTGAAGCCGGAGACCAGTTCCAATGTCTTTGTCAGACTGAAGCCGGAACACACCCCAATGACTCTCGAGGCAATTAAGCAGGCCTTCATGGAATTCGAAAAAGATAGGCCGTTTAGTCCTCTCTTTTTCAATGACATTCTTTTGAATCAGATCTACAGCTCAGAGTTTCAGGCCAGTAAAATTTTAAGTTATTTCACTCTTCTGGCCATTGTGATTTCCGGTCTCGGGCTGTTCGGCCTGGCAGCATTTATGGCAGAACGACAGACTAAGGAGATTGGTGTCAGGAAGGTTTTGGGAGCATCTGTATCCAGTATTGTGTTTATGCTATCAAAAGACTTCTCGAAGTGGGTTGTTCTGGCCAATATTTTTGCGTGGCCTGCCGCCTATGTTGTCCTTCGGAAGCTTCTCGGAAAGTATGCTTACCGGGTGAACCTTGGATTGGAAGTTTTTATCTTTTCAGCGCTGGCCGCTTTGTTTATTGCCATTGTAGCTGTGGGCTATCAAGCCTTGAAGGCAGCACAGGCAAATCCTGTAAAATCTCTCAGATACGAATAATCCACCACTCGTTATTGCAGCGTTTTATTAGGGGACGATTCTGTTTTATTGATGTCTTCTATGCAGAATTAGCCGCTTCGTTCTCCGCTTCTACAATTTTTTCGGCCAAACTCGGGCGGAGATCTTTTCCAAATAGATGTTTAAATAAACCGGAGACAGTTTGAGGCTGTTCGTGGATGAACTCCAGTCCGACTTCATACAAATCCCCACCATAGACTGGCTTTACCCACCTTACATAGGCTGGAAGTGTGATAATCTGTCTTGTCCTGGATAATGTTAGGGTAATGATGAAAATTGTGTCAAGGGGAAAATTGATATCCGTCAATATTTTTGCGCCCCCAATAGAAAGATCCTGTGTGAAGGCATAGATCGCGTTGTTTGTCTTTGGATTCTTATAATTTGCCCACTCGATAACAACTTTATTTTCTTCTTCAATACGTTTTTCCTTACGATCTTTCCAGGTG